>JAQVEX010000012.1 GCA_028697555.1 Lentimicrobiaceae bacterium
ATATTGTAATTAACAACGGTTCGGAATTTATTGTAGCTATTGCCGGTGAAATGATGCGTATGCCCGGACTACCAAAGGAACCGCAAGCTAAAAACATTAAAATTGTTGATGGAAATATTGAAGGATTGAGCTAAGTGGTTTTTATTCTAAACATTTATTATACTATTACTGTCTGATTGGTGATTGGTGAATTGTGATGGGTGATGGGTGAGTTTTGAGTTAATATTTGATAATTCTAATTTCTGACTTTGGTTGCTGAGCTCGCCGAAGCACTAATTTCTAACTTTACCTACCAACAGCCAAAAGCCAAATATATATTTATCTGACAACAATATCATAAAACAAGCCCGACACTGAGAAGAGTCGGGTTTTTTTATTTATTGTGAGATTTAGGAATAATGAAATAAAAAAACTCTTATGTGGGGTAGCTTTGTTTCAAGCAGAGCCGATACACTCCATAACCCACATAAGAGCTTATGCAAAAATAATAAATATTTATAAACAAGCAAATAAAAAGAAACGAATTTGTCGTACAAACTTAGGACAAGTTAGGAAACAAAAAAACTGCCTTTTCAGCAGTTTTTTTTGTTTAAAATTATAAAGTCATGAAAAAGTAGCGATCTCGATAGGATTCGAACCTATGACCCACAGCTTAGAAGGCTGTTGCTCTATCCAGCTGAGCTACGAGACCTTGTAAATTTTTTGCAAATATAATATTATTTTAAAATATGTCAACAAATTCTAGTTTTTCTTTCCAATTTTTATCAAACCAATCTATTGGTAGAATGATGTTTCCGAAAGCATAATACTGAATTACGTAAACGTCTTTTGTTGTGCTGAGTGTGGCATGCATCCTGTCGGGGTCGAATTCTAAGTCGCTACCGTCGTCAATATTTATTGCTCCGGGAGCAGCTTTTCTTTTCCATGCTTTAAGTTCAATGGCTTTATTATTAAAATCGACTATTTCTAAGCTAAAGTATGGCTTTTGACTGTTTAAAGAATCCACCATTGCTTGCGAAAAATCGTTTCTTACAGCTTCACAATTAAGGTCTTTAAAATTGTTGAAATACTGAATAGCTTTTAGCGTATCGAAATCGTGTATTTGCTTTTTGTGCGGATGCGTAAATAATGATATGGATTTATTGTCATTATTCACAAGTATAAACGATTCGGTAGGGGAGTCGGGATAAACAAGAGATATTTGTTTAATATCATTTAGTTTCATGTTCAACAAATTACGGTTACGCCAATTCATAATATTGGTCGTGTATCGGGTACTAATAAATCCCCTTAAACCCGGAATGCTGACCACGTATGGTTGTTTGCTACCTTCCATAATCAAAAACGAACCCATTTTGTCCATTGTTTCGCTGCCTACATAATATGTTCGGGTCAATTTTTCGCGTGGAAACAGTTTAATGCGATTAAACAAATTAATACGATACACCTTTTGATATATTTCGGTCTTCACTGAGTTGATAGACAAACTCTTTATGATATTTTCTGTAGCAGCATTAGAAACCGGATATTTAACATCTAAAGTTGCAAATGTTTCCAAAAGCAAATCTACAACTTCCTTATTTGCCGGAAAAGTATCATTTATAATCCATTTGCCGTCATCTTGTCGTGTACATTTAATATAACGATCGACTCTATCGGCAAGAAAGAATTTTGTAACGGAAGCAGTATCTTCTACTACGAAGTTGTTTTCTTTGCTTCTAAATTCTCTATTGCTCTGATAATTGGCGACAATTAATATTATTATCGCTAGCAATGCTAATATCAAAAGTGGTATTCTAAATTTTTTCATATAATTGTGTGTTTTTGTTTAATTGTGTTCGGTGGTGGGTGGTGGGTGGTGGGTGATTAGAGTTTTGCCTCTCACTCATCACTCATCACTCATCACTCATCACTCATCACTCATCACTCATCACCATTTATTACATAATTTAACATATTAGTCTAATATCTATTAATAAGAGTATTTTTTCTTTCTTGCAAAATACTGAACAATAGCGGCAAGTATAACAATAGCAACAGGTATAACCAAATTAATAATTTGCCATTTCAGTTTGTTTTCCGTTTTTTGTGTATCTAAAAGTCGCAGTTCAATTTTGCGTGAGCGAAGTTCAAACAAACGACTATCGTCGCATAGGTAGTCAATGCAGTTTAGGATAAAGTCACTGTTTCCGAATTTGGTTTGAGTGTATTTATCAAACCCTAAGGGCAGTGCAACAGGACTTCCGGATGTGAATTGAACCTGATTTTTAATAATATCGCCGTCGGCAACAAAAATCATGGCTGTATTTTCACTTTCAGGTAAAAACTTAATAGAAGGAGCCGTTGCTATTTCCTGCGGTATTCTGTTCCTGAACAGTGATGTGAATTTTCCTTCAACCAACACCGAAACCGGCAAATTGCTCTGATTATATTGTTTTACGTCGGGTTGCTCGTACAGGTAGCTGAGCTTAACCATAACAGGAGCATTGTATGCTTTGCTATATTGCGAAGTGCTTAGCAGTATGGTTTTCTTCAAATCGGGAACTTCAATAGTATCAATACTGCTTATAAATTCGGTTCTGATTAAATTTACATTTCTAACAATTGGATGTTCGGCGGTTGGAACCAAAACAGGCATAAACACCCATGGTATCATTCTTTGTGTTCCGCTATTGTCAACAACGACAGGAATTGGAAGCGCATTTAGGTCGGTAACCAAGTTATGATTTATTCTAACGCCGTAGTTAAAAAGCATATCGTCGATGTTAAGGTCGTTGCTCATACCGACGGTCTGACTTTTGCTTTGCAGGCTGTCCATGCTTGCTCTTACGCCATCAATAAGCCACAACACTTTTCCGCCGTTCATAATGTATTGGTCTATAATGAATTTATCTTTTTCATCGCGACTGAACATTTCGGTAGGCTTGGCAATAATAATAGCATCGTAATTGTTCTTTACAAAATAATTAGTCGAGTCTTCATCAACGGGATGCCTTTTCGTCAGAGATGAAAACTTGCCGTCAATTTCAACTTTTTCAACAACGTAAAACTCCGACAAGTCGGCAATTGCACCTTGTCTGTATAGCAGTGGAAGTTCGCCATGTCCTTCAACAAAAGCTATTTTTTTCTTAGATTTACCAATGAGTTTACGCAAACTGTTAGCAAGATTATATTCAAGAGCTTCAACGGCACTGTTTAAAGCTAGTTCTGGGTTTTTACCACTCTGATTTTCAATAAGTTGAATTGCAACTTTTTTATCTTTATAATTTGCCACACCACCCGGGAAAATCAATTTTCTGGAATATCCGTCTTTGTCTTTTACCTGCAATTCTGTAGGATTAACACCTTCGCTGATAATCTGCTTAAAAAAATCTTCTCGCTGTTTTTGATTACTTATTTTGGACGGATCGGTAAACTCAAACTGTATTTTATTAGAGTATGCTCTAAACTGATTTAGCATCTCTCTTG
This sequence comes from Lentimicrobiaceae bacterium, assembly GCA_028697555.1. Classification (NCBI taxonomy): domain Bacteria; kingdom Pseudomonadati; phylum Bacteroidota; class Bacteroidia; order Bacteroidales; family Lentimicrobiaceae; species Lentimicrobiaceae bacterium. The sequence goes on from JAQVEX010000012.1 coordinate 3,469, forward strand.
TTTCTTTTTGCAATCTGATAAACCCTGGGGGAAAATCGCCGTCTAAGTAAATTTTAAAATATACAATGTCGTCTAAATCCTTAAGGATTTTTTTTGTAGCAGGAGCTAAGGTGTATCTCTTTTCTGAAGTTATATCTATTCTGAAATGAATAAAACTCGACAGAATATTTATTACAATAATAAACAGAATACCAATCAGTAGCTTAGTAATTACATTTTTCTTTATATTTTTTTTATCTTTCATTCCAATAAATTATTAAGGTTACCACTTGCGTTTTTCAATGTTAAAACGCGTAATTAGTAAGAAAAATGCAATTAACGACAGGAAGTAAATTACATCTCTCGTGTCGATAACGCCTTTGCTCATATTGATATAGTGCGTATTTATGCCTAATTGTTCGATGAAGTAAGCCACTTTATTGAAAATATTAATACCGGCAACAAAGTCGGAACCAATGTACATTACTATAGAAAGAAGGAAGGCAATAATAAAAGCAACTACCTGATTGGACGATATTCCGGAAGAAAAAACACCTATTGCTGCAAAAGAGCTGGCAAGAAAAAACAAACCTATAAAAGCACCCCAAGTTCCGCCTGTATCGATGTTTCCAACAGGATTTCCGAGCATATAAATGGAAATATAATATATGAGTGTTGGCGCTATCGAAAGTAATATCAGCAGTACCGAAGCCAAATACTTAGCCATAATTATACCCATTTCCGAAATTGGTTTGGTTAGCAACAATTCAATGGTGCCACTTTTGTTTTCTTCGGAAAAGGTACGCATGGTAATGGCTGGAACTAAAAACAGAAACAGCCATGGTGCCAACATAAAATAGTTGTCTAAGCTGGCGTATCCGTAGTTGAGTAGGTTAAACGCCGATGGCAAGACCCATAACAACAAGCCGTTAAGTATTAGGTAAACAATAATTACCAAATAACCGGTAACCGAACTTAAAAAGCCTTTAACTTCCTTTATTAAAAGTGAAAGCATGAATATAAATTTGTTTGTTAATTGTTTTAAAGTTTTGCAAATGTAATGTTTTAATGATAATTGCAGTTTATTATATTTGTTAAAATACATCAAAGCTATGTAAAAAAACGCTATACATAAGTAAATATAAGGGCTTTACATATGACCAATTAAAACAAATTTGTCCTACAACTTTATCGTAAATAATTGAAGTTAAATTACAAAGACAACAATTTTATTGTAAAAAGATAGACGGTATCAATAAAATAATTACTTTTGCCTTTTGCAAACTCCTAATTTTGTTAGGATTTTTTATTTTGTTGAATCAATAATTAAATATTAAAAAGATGAGCAATATTTTATCAAACAGAATTAATTCCTTAGCTGAGTCGGAAACCTTAGCTATGAGTCAACGTAGCCGTGAATTACAAGCGCAAGGTATTGATGTTATTAATTTAAGTATAGGCGAGCCCGATTTTGACACCCCCGAATATATAAAAGGTGCAGCCAAAGAAGCCATAGACAATAATTTTACTCATTATACTCCTGTTCCGGGGTACATGGATTTACGTCAGGCTGTAGTTACTAAACTTAAACGCGATAATAATTTAGATTATAAAGCATCAAACATAGTTGTATCGACGGGTGCAAAACAATCGTTAGCCAATGCAATTTTATGTTTGATAAATCCAGGCGACGAAGTTATTATACCTGCTCCTTATTGGGTATCTTACAAAGAATTGGTAAAATTAGCCGAAGGTGTTGTTGTTAACATTTCAGCCGATATCAACTCCGATTACAAAATTACACCGCAACAGCTTGAAGCAGCCATTACCGATAAAACCAAAATGTTTATTTTCAGTAGTCCTTGTAATCCTTCGGGTAGCGTGTATTCACACGCAGAATTGGAAGCACTTTGCAAGGTTTTTGAAAAGCATGAAAACATCTTTATTATTTCCGACGAAATTTACGAATATATCAATTACGTCGGCAAACACGAAAGTTTGGCATCTTTTAATACAATAAAAGATAGAGTAATACTGATAAATGGAGTCTCAAAAGGTTATGCAATGACGGGTTGGCGTATTGGATATATGGCTGCAACCAACGAAATTGCGGCTGCTTGCACCAAGTTGCAAGGACAAATTACTTCGGGAACTTCTTCCATTTCTCAAAAAGCAGCTATATCAGCTCTTAGTATTGGCGATGCTCCTGGTTCGGATGTTGCTAAAATGAGAGATGCTTTCAGAAAAAGACGCGATATGTTTGTTAAATTGCTTAACGAAATTGAAGGCATTAAAACTCCAATGCCTGACGGAGCATTCTACGTATTTTCGGATATTTCAGGTATTCTTGGCAAAAAATATAATGGCAAGACAATAAGCAACGACACCGAATTTTGCGACTTTTTATTAGATGTTGCTCATATTGCTAGTGTCCCGGGAGCTGCATTTGGTGCACCAAATTGTTTCAGAATGTCGTATGCAACTACCGAAGAAAATCTTATTGAAGCTGTAAATAGATTGAAAAAAGCGCTTGATATGCTTCAGTAAACTTGTTTCATCATACAAAAATAATTATGGATAATCTTATCGTTCAGGTAGAAACATTTTTTAAAGAAGTAAAAGACCAAAAAGTTGTTATTGTCGGCGATGTCATGCTCGATACGTATCTGAATGGAACGGTAGATAGGATTTCGCCAGAAGCACCTGTTCCGGTGGTTAACCTAAAAGGACGAAAAAACATGCTTGGCGGTGCTGCCAATGTTGCTTTGAATATTAAAAAATTAGAAGCCGAACCTATTGTTTTTTCAGTTATTGGTACGGATAAAAGTGCCGATACTATTGTGAAATTGTTTGAAGAGAATAATATTTCTACTCAGGGGTTAATAAAAAACAGCAATTCGGTTACTACTACCAAGTTTCGCATAGTTAGTAATAAGGTTCAACTACTGCGAGTTGATGAAGAAAAAACAGACGATATTCCAAAAGAGGTTGAAAACCAACTTATCAGCAATATACAAAACTATTTTGCAAACAATTCACCAAAGGCTATTTTGCTTCAAGATTACAACAAAGGCGTGTTGACTGCCAATGTAATTAAAAGTATTGGCGAAATAGCTGCAAAATATAATGTTCCAGTGGCAGTTGACCCAAAGAAAAACAATTTTTTAGGTTTCAAAAATGTAACCTTGTTTAAACCTAATTTGAAAGAAATTTCGGAAGGTTTATCCGTAAAAATCAATCCTGATAATATTGATTCGTTGGCGAGTGCTGCAATGATAATACATGACAAACTAAACGTTAAAAATGTTTTGATAACTCTTTCAGAAAAAGGTTCTTTTGTCAGCACCTTTGCCGAAAACAAGCAAACTTGCAGCTTGCACCCAACGATAGCACGCAGCATTTCTGATGTTTCGGGAGCAGGCGATACCGTTATTAGTGTCGCAACTCTCGGTCTGATTGCATCTATCGACTTCAAGCACATTGCAGTTATTTCAAATATTGCAGGCGGTTTGGTGTGTCAAAAGCCTGGAGTTGTGCCTATAAGCAAAAAAGAACTTATTGACGAATTGCACAAAAACAATAAAATTGTTTAATGTCAGTGCCAAGTAGCAATTATTCAGACAAATCTGTTGTTAAAGATATGTTTAACAACATTGCCCCAAAGTACGATACCTTAAATCGCTTGCTATCGTTTGGAATTGATAAAATTTGGAGAAAAAAGCTGATAAAACAACTGATTTCAAACAATCCCGAAAAAGTCCTTGACGTAGCTACAGGAACAGGCGACTTAGCTTTTCATCTATTAAAAAAACACGAAACCGAAGTTGTAGCTGTTGACATTTCCACAAATATGATGGAAATAGCAAGACAAAAAGCTAAAAAAAACAATGTAACCAATGTGTCTTTTATGGAAGCAAGTGCCGAAAATTTACCTTTTGATGACAATAGTTTCGATGCAGTTATGGTAGCTTTTGGGATTAGAAATTTCGCCGATTTAAATAAAGGTCTTACCGAGATGCATAGAGTGCTAAAAATAAAAGGTAAGGTGTTTATATTAGAATTTTCGGAACCGAATAAATTACTGCTTAAAAACTTGTACAAATTTTATTCTAAACAAATTATACCTGTAATAGGGAAGTTAGTTTCTAAAAATAAATATGCGTATAAGTATTTGCCCGAAACAATTGCTGAATTTCCAAAGAATGATAAAATGGTCGAAATAATTGTAAACAATGGATACAGTAACTGTATTTATTACAAATATACAGGTGGTATTTGCAATTTATATGTAGCGGAAAAATAATAAATACAAAATTCTAACGTTAGTAACTTGTAAAAATTGAAAATCAATAAATGAAAAAAACATACATATTAGTTTTTATTGCTCTTTTTATCACTCTCAGAACCTACTCGCAATCGAGGCAAGTGCCTAATTTGTTATATTTCGACAATGCTAAATATCATTTTGGCTTTTTATTGGGAACCAATCAGATGCTATTTACCATAAAAACCGCCGATGATTTTCAAAATGTGATGTATTACAACAATAACACTAAACAAAACATGCCTGATCTTAATTGCGATTCAGCAAGACTTTATAATGTTGAAGGCAGACCCAGTTTCGGGTTTGTTATTGGAATAATTGGCAATATGCGAATGAGCGAGCACTTCGATTTGCGACTTACACCTTCATTATCATTTGGTGAAAGAAGATTGCAGTACGATTTATTGATTTACAACGAAGATGAAACTCCATATATACACAGAGCAGATAAAGACATACAATCTACTTATATTGATTTTCCATTGTTTGTAAAATACAAAGGCGATCGTATGCATAACGTACGTCCTTACGCGTTTGCAGGAGCTAAATATATGCTCGATTTAGCTTCAAATGCTAAGAAAAAAGAAAAGGAAAACGCAGGTTACGTTTTCCTTAATAGAAATGATTTTTATGCATTTGCAGGAGCCGGCTTTGATATTTATACGGCTTATTTTAAATTTGGTGTAGAAGCAAGTATGTCTTACGGTATAATTGATGTCATCAAGCGCAACGACCAAATTTATACTTTGGGAATAGAAAAGCTATCGTCAAAAATATTCCAGCTCTCATTCACGTTTGAGTAGTTGGTACTATTCTTCCTCTTTCTTTTCAGCTTCAGTTGATTCTTCTTTTGTTGCGGTTTTTTTAGCCTTAGGTTTAGTTTCTTTTTCTACTTCTTTTTTCTCAGCGGCTTTTTCTTTTACTTCTTTTTTCTCAGTAGCTTTCTCCGCTGCTTCTTTTTTTTCTGCTACTTTTTTCTCAGTAGCTTTTTCTGCTACTTCTTTTTTCTCCGCAACTTTTTTCTCAGTAACTTTTTCTACTACTTCCTTTTTCTCAACAACTTTTTCAGCTACTTCTTTTTTTGCAGTTGCTTTTTTCACTTCTTTCACTTCGGCAGGTTTCTCAGCAACAGTTTGTTTTTTAACTTTACGCTTGCGAGTAACACCGTAGCTACCCATAATTATTTTACCCCTTTTTGTTTTTTTATCGCCTTTTCCCATAATTGAACATATTTTATGTTAAACATTTATTTAATAAGTAATTGTGCAAAGATAGTAAAAATTTATTTGGTGATTGGTGATTAGTGATTAGTGGTCAGTGGTGGGTGATTGGTGGTCAGTGAGTTTACCATCCACCAGTCACCATTCACCATTCACTATCCTCTATTCACCATTCACCATATTTAATTTTTGACTTCTAATTTTCCTATTAGAGCAAACAGTTGTTTCCTAATAATAGTTATCAGTTCAATAATGTCATCTATTGATTGTACGTATTTTTGGCGATAAGCTATTTCCACTTGAGTCTCTAATTCAGCTAAAGAACCAAGAGATATGTAGCAAAAATGAATGTATTCTTTTGTGTTCTTTCTATTAAATCCTTCTGCAATATTAGATGGAACGGAAATAGCACTTCTTTTTATTTGAGATGTTAGAGAAAATAATTCATCTTTGGGAAACTGTTTAGTTAATAAGTACACTTTATCAACTAAATCCATTGCATTATTCCAAACATCCATATCTCTAAATGAAATTACCATGCCATTGTTTTTTTATTAGTTATTAGCGTTCTATGAAACACTCCACGTATTACACACCCATCACTATCCACCCATCACCATTCACCATTCACCACTCACCAACCACCATTCACTACTTCAGCCACATATCTAGCCAATTAAAAAACTCTCGTTGCCACATAACGCTATTTTGGGGACGAAGTACCCAGTGGTTTTCTTCATGGAAATGCAAGTATCTGGCAGGTACATTATTTAATCTAGCTGCGTTAAATGCTGCAATTCCTTGTGTATATGGTATTCTGAAATCGTATTCGCCTTCAATTATCAAAATAGGAGTGTCCCACTTGTGGACAAATTTATGAGGCGAATTGGCGTATGAATGCTTTACTTTGTCATTGTTTTCCCAGTACGCACCGCCCAAATCCCAATTTACAAACCACATCTCTTCGGTTGCTACATATTGTTGTTCCAAATTAAACATTCCGCAATGCGAGATAAATGCTTTAAAGCGTTTGTCGTGGTTACCTGCCAACCAAAACACAGAAAAGCCGCCGTAGCTTGCTCCAATAGCACCTAATTTGTCTTCATCAACGTAGGGTTCTTTTGCCATTTCGTCAATTGCGACAAGGTAATCCTTCATGTTTTGTCCGCCATAGTCGCCGCTAATTTGGTCGTTCCATTCCTGACCGAAACCCGGAACGCCGCGCCTGTTAGGTGCAACAACAATATAACCATTGGCAGCCATCATTTGAAAATTCCAACGATAAGAGAAAAACTGACTTACCATACTTTGCGGACCACCTTGACAGTAGAGTAGAGTAGGGTATTTTTTGTTGGCATCGAAATTTGGAGGTAAAATAATCCATGTTAGCATTTGTTTTCCGTCGGTGGTAGTTATCCAACGTTTTTCAACGCTTGCCGATGTAACGTCTTTTAAGATTTCGTCGTTGGTTTTAGATATTTTGGTTTGCTTGCCGTTTTCGCTTATTCTATATACCTCAGTCGGCTCAAGCATTGATTGTTTTGTAGTTATTATGTCATTTCCGCATAACAAAATCGACAAATAGTCGTATTGGTCGGTGGTAATTTGTTTAAATGTTTTATTAGCCACATCTAGCTTGAAAATATGTTCGCATCCTTTATTCGGACTTATAAAATAAATATATTTATCGTCAGCCGACCAAACAAAGGAGCTTGCGTTGTTATCGAAATTTTCGGAATAATTAGTTGTGCGACCTGTGGCAAAATCGTGAATCATTATTCTATCTTTATCAGCTTCAAAGCCGTCGCGTTCCATGCTTCTCCAAACAATTTTATTGCCGTCGTGCGAAAAAACAGGGTCATGGTCATAACCCATCAATCCCTTTGATAGAACGGTCTCAGTGTTGGTTTGCAAGTCGTATAAATAAATTTCGGAGTTAGTGCTTTCCGAATACTCTTTTCCGTTAAGTTTTTTGCAGGTGTAAGCAATTTTATTTCCGTTGGGATGCCATGCAATTTGCTCCATTCCACCCCATGGTTTCATTGGTGAGTCGAACTTTTGATTTAGCATAATGTCAGTTGCTTCTCCAATTTTATCTGTGCTAAAATCGGCGACAAAAATATGGTTGTAGCTATAATCCGACCACGAATCCCAATGCCTGTACATAAGGTCGTTTTCAATGCGAGCGTTTGCCTTTGGTAAGTCGGGGTGTATATCGTTAGGAGTTTCGTCTAATTTGATACGTTGAACAAATAGAATTTTTTTCCCATCGGGCGAAATTGAAAAGCCGCTAATATCATGGTCGGTATTGCTTATTTGCACAGGATTTGAACCATCTGTCGAAGCACGCCAAATCTGACTTTTACCGTTTTTAGCCGACAAAAAGTAAATAAAGTTTTTATGAAAAATTCCGTTGCCTTCGGAACCTTTAAAATCTGTTACTTTTTTTAAGTTATTACCGTCAATATCAACGGTATATAAATCTCTGTTGCCGGAATTTTCTTTCAGATTATACCAAGAAACCCCGTAAATTAAGGTTTTATTATTTTCCGATAATTGCACATCGCTAACTCTGCCTAATTTCCAGAGTAATTCGGGAGTGTACACGTTGCTTTTGTTTTCTTGAGCAGAAATCATAATTGCCAAAATGGTTAATGTTAATACTAAAAATGTCTTTTTCATATAAGTAATTAATTTTATGTTTAACGAATTATCTTAGTTTGCTGTTTTATAGATAGATAAATTGATTTATTAAAACTTTTTATTTAAATGTAATTAGACTAATCACACATTATATTGAACTGCTAAAATAATAAAAATACATAGTTGAATGATTTTTATCATTTTAATATTTAAAGTCTTTGTCGCTCGCTTTGCAAAAGCGAGCGAGCGTTGGTGATAAGAATTTGCTGGTGCGCTTTTGTAAAGCGTGCCAGCAGAATTAATTGTTCCACAAAGTTTCGGTGCGTGTTTAATGGAGTGTCTTAATTGCCGTGCCTTTAAAGACACAGCAATAGAAACATTGCGATTAATAATGTGCAATAGCTGTAATCTTAATAACCCTTAATGCCTTACTGGTTCAAAAAAAATGCTGACAGCTAATGGCTAAAAGCCAACGGCTAAAGGCAATATTTAAATCATTTTATAAAAGATTCAAAGTCGGTTTTAAATTTCAGAACCTTAGGCTTTATTATTGTTCGGCAGTACGGATCATTTGGGTTTTGTTCAAGATAATTGTTGTGATAATCTTCGGCAGGATAAAATGTGCCGGCTTCTGTTATTTCGGTTACAATTATTTTTGATTTAAACTTATCGCTGTTTTGCAATTCGTTTTTTACTTCAGTCGCAATTTTTTCTTGTTCTTTATTGTGAAAGAAAACAGCCGACCTGTACTGAGTTCCGATATCCATTCCTTGTCTGTTTGGTGTAGTAGGGTCGTGGATGCTCCAAAAAACCTTTAAAATATCGCTGTACGAAATAACATCGGCGTTGTAAGTAATTTGGCAAACTTCGGCATGGTTAGTATTGCCTGTACATACTTCTCTGTAGGTAGGGTTTGGGGTTGTTCCGCCCATAAATCCGCTTTGTACAGATATAACACCCTTTAGCTGAAGATAAATTGCTTCAACACACCAAAAACAACCTGCAGCCAAAGTTGCCGTTTCGGTTTTTATATTGTTATCAACCATAATAGAAAAATATTATTTGCTAAAATCTTTTGGTGGCTTACGTTTTGGCGGTTGTTCGTTTATCATATATACAATACGAAACGACCAAAGGTTATTGTAGAAGTCGCGAATATTCATATATCCTGTCTTGGAATCTCTAATGTTACGAGTTGCAATTTTTTTGAGAGAGTACGAGTATCTTAGGTTTGCATGAAGATTTTTATACACTCTAACGCTAACATCACCAAAACCAACCCAGTCGTTTAAGGAAAACACTCCCGATTTCATAGTAACAGTATCAATAGGAGCTTTATGACGCCACTCGCCAATATCAACGAGTCGATTATACGAAACACCAATTCCTGCCGAAACAATATCATCGGTGTAGTAAAACATAAGGGGGACTTCGGCATAATTCAATTTTAGTTTATACGATCCGTCTAAGGGTACGCCATCTAAAGTATCCCTGAATTGCGAACCAAGCCGGCTTCCTTTTTGCGAATATAGTGTTTCTAACGAAAAAGCAAAGTTTTTATGCACATGGGCAGAAACACCCAACCCACCGGTAAATCCTATTTTTTTAAATCCGTAGGTTTCGTCTCCATCAACCTGACTAAGGTTGAAACCGCTAATTACTTTTGCTTTAAAAATTTGTGCTTCACTTATGTACGAATAAGTCAGAATTGTTACGGTTAGTAATGTTTTAATCAGTATTTGTTTCATATTATAAATTATGAAGTATTATTTTAATGATATTCAGCAGGCAAAGTTAAAGGTTTTTCATGCTTAACTGAATACGTTTCTTTTCTTTTTCGATTTTTACAACTTTTACCTTGACTTTTTGGTTGAGTTTAACAATATCGTGAGGACTTTTAACAAATTTATTAGCCATTTGACTTATATGAACCAATCCGTCTTGTCCAACGCCAATATCGACAAAAGCACCGAAGTTAGTGATATTTGTTACCACTCCGTTTAGAATAATCCCTTCTTTTAGGTCGTCTATAGAGTTGATATCGCTATTAAATTCTATTATTTCAAAATTTTTGCGAGGGTCTCTGCCTGGTTTCTCCAATTCGGAGATAATATCGACTATTGTCGGCAAACCAACCGTATCGGTGATGAAATCTTTTGGATTTATTTTCTTTCCAATTTCCGGATTGTTAATGAGTTGCTTGATGTCGCAATTCAATTTTTCCGCCATGTTGTACGCTATATGATAGCTTTCGGGGTGAACGGCACTTTCGTCTAAAGGATTTTCGGCATCTTTAATTCTTAAGAAACCTGCAGCTTGTTCAAAAGCTTTTTCGCCAAGGCGAGGCACTTTTTTCAGTTCGTTGCGAGATGTGAATTTACCGTTTTCTTCTCTATAATTGACAATATTCTTTGCCAAAGCGTTTCCAATACCCGAAACGTAGCTGAGCAGCTCTTTGCTTGCAGTGTTTAGTTCTACACCTACATTGTTTACACAACTTTCAACAACTGTAGTCAAAGCATCTTGCAGTTTGTTTTGGTTAACATCGTGCTGATATTGCCCAACACCTATTGATTTAGGGTCGATTTTAACCAATTCGGAGAGCGGATCCATAAGTCGCCTGCCTATAGATACGGCGCCCCTGACGGTAATATCGTAGTCGGGAAACTCTTCGCGGGCAACATCTGATGCTGAATAGATAGAAGCACCGCTTTCGTTTACCATAACGGCAATAATATCATCTTCGAAACGTATTTTCTTTATCAAATTCTCCGTCTCTCTACCTGCAGTGCCGTTGCCAATGGCAATAGCATCAACTTTATAGCTTTTTACCAAAGTTTTAATTTTATTGATAGAATGTTTTACATCATTTTGCGGTGGGTGAGGGTATATGGTTTCGTTATGCAACAATTTGCCTTGTGGCGAAAGAATAACAATTTTACAACCGGTTCTGAAACCAGGATCAATAGCTAAAACCGTTTTTTGTCCCAATGGTGGCGACATTAAAAGCTGACGCAGATTGTCGGAAAAAACTTTTATTGCTTCTTCGTCGGCTTTTTCCTTGAATATATTTCTATATTCAGTCTCAATAGATGGTTGTAACAGTCTTTTATACGAGTCGGCGATAGCAAGTTCAACATGTTTTGCAGCAACGGAATCGTTTTTTACAACTTTTTTCTTCAGCAATTCGTTTGCTTTTTCCGTTTCAGGATAAATACTGATTTTAAGGAAACCTTCGTTTTCGCCTCTATACATTGCCAACAAACGATGCGATGGTGTTTTATCTAAAGGCTCCTCCCATTCGTAATAATCTTCGTATTTAATACCTTCTAACTCTTTGCCCCTTACCATTTTGCTATATATTATGGCTTCCTTATTGTACAAGTTTCTGACAATATCTCTGCAGGGCTTATCTTCATTAATCCATTCGGCAATAATATCTCTAGCGCCATCTATAGCTTCTTCTGCTGATTTTACTTCTAATTCTGCATTAATAAATTTTTCAGCAACGCTGTCGTTGTACGAAAAATCTTGTTTAAAGATGATTTCGGCAAGCGGTTCCAAACCTTTTTCTTTAGCAACCGATGCTTTGGTGCGCCTTTTGGGTCTATACGGCAAGTAAAGGTCTTCCAAGTCGGTAAGAGTGGTGGCACTCAGAATTTGTTTTTCCAATTCTTCGGTAAGTTTACCTTGCTCTTTTATACTCTGAAGTATTGTATTTCTTCGGTTTTCTAATTCAATATATTTTTCGTATTGAAGTTTAATATCTCCAATTTTAACTTCGTCAAGGCTACCAGTAACTTCTTTTCTATAACGTGCTATAAAGGGGATTGTGGCGCCATCATTCAGCAATTCTATAACATTTTTTACCTGAAATTCTCTAATTCCGAGCAGATTTGCAATGTTAATGGTGAAATTTTCTGTATTATTCATATTGTAATCGATAATATTTCTGCAAAATAAACAATTTCCTTTAAAATAAATCAGCGTTTCATAAAATTATGAAATTTTCAATCTAATATTAGCCTTTAATGAGTGAAAAAAATATTTATTGGCTTTATTAAAAAAAATATATTAACTTTGAACATTAAATGATAACTATACAAATATTGTAGGCTATCATTTATTAAAACAAATTTAAAAAAATAGTAACAATTGAGTTACTGAATATTAGCAAAATATGTATTAATATATTACTTTTGCCGCACAAAGAAAAACAGAAGAAAAGTTAATAAAATGAGTTATATACAATTTGATAAAAGTCAGTTAGTGAACCTTGAGTATTCGTTAACTAGAGAGTTGGTGCGCTCAAATAGGGCAGGCTCGTACGCAAGCACTACCATAGTTGGTTGCAACACTCGTAAATATCACGGTTTATTAATAACCCCACAACCACAGTTGGATGGAGGAATGCACGTTTTACTTTCATCATTAGATGAGACTGTAATTCAGCATGAGAAAGAATTTAATTTAGGAATACACCTTTACAAAGGTGGAAAAGCAAATCCGGGAGGGCATAAATACATTGTCGATTATAATTTAGACCCAACACCTATCATTACATATAAAGTAGGCGGAGTTAAATTGACGAAGGAATTGATTTTTGTTAGCAATTCCGATACAATTATTTTTAAGTACAAACTACTTGAAGCAAACTCACCAACTATGTTGCGTTTCAGACCTTTTTTAGCGTTCAGAAATGCCAACTCTTTAAGTAAATCAAATCCCGATGTTGATTACAGGTACGAACAAGTTGCCAATGGTATCAGGTTACGAATGTACATGGGATATCCGCATATTTACATGCAGTTTTCTAAAGAAAATGAATTTGTACCCAACCCTAATTGGTACTACGATTTTGAATATTTTCAAGAACAACGCATGGGTTTTGATTATTTGGAAGATTTGTATACTCCGGGCTATTTTGATATGCCGATAAAAAAAGGCGAGTCAATTTACTTTGCAGCCAGCTTGCAAAAAGAAAATCCAAAATTATTTTCCAAAATATTTGCCATTGAGATAAACAAGCGTGTTGTAAGAGATTCATTTGAAAACAACTTGCAAAATGCAGCCAGACAGTTTATTATAAAAAGAGGCAACAAAACCGAGATAATCGCAGGTTTTCCATGGTTTGGACGTGTTGCACGCGACACTTTCATTTCACTGCCAGGACTAACATTGGTTCAAGGCGACTATAAAACATTCAGAGAAATAGTTGATTTTATTATCAGTGAAATGAGAGGTCCGTTTTTCCCCAACTTTGGCACAGGCGATAAAATGCAATTCGATTCGGTTGACGGTTCGCTTTGGTTCTTTTGGGCTTTGCAACAATATATAATTTTTGGCGGTCAAGCCAAGACTATTTGGACTCGTTATTCGGATACTATGAAACTTATACTTAATTCTTTTAAAGAGGGAACTTGGTATAATATTCATGCTATGGAAAACGGATTGCTGTACGCAGGCGAGCACGGCAAAGCCATTACTTGGATGGATGCTGTTGTTGACGGAATACCTGTTACGCCACGAGTTGGTTTACCCGTGGAAGTCAACGCATTGTGGTACAACGCAATTTGTTTCTTAGTTGAACTTGCCGAAAAAATGGGCGACAAAAAAACTGTTGAGCAATGGAAACCGATAGCTGATAAAATTCCCGAAGTATTTGTCGATGCTTTTTGGTACGAAGAAAAACAGTACTTGTACGATTATGTTCATGGCGACTTTGCGGATAAATCGGTCAGACCAAATCAACTGTTTGCAGTATCGTTACCGTATAGCCCGCTAAATGAGGATCAGCAGAAAACCGTTTTAGACACCATAAAATCGGAATTATTAACAACAAGAGGCATAAGGACATTAGCTCCGAAAAACAAAGATTATCACTCTGAGTATGTTGGTACACAAAGAGAGCGAGATTTAGCATATCATCAAGGTTCGGTATTCCCTTGGCTTTTTGGAAGTTTTGCAGATGCTTGGCTTAAATTGCACGGCAAAAGTGGTTTGGCTTTGATAAAGCGCCACTACGACTATTTTAAAGAAACGATTGATAATTACGGAGTTGGCACAATTTGCGAATTGTACGACGGTGATCCACCCCACAGAGACGCCGGAGCTATTTCGCAAGCCTGGAGTGTAGCCGAATTGCTTCGTGTTAAAAAAATCATAGATAAATTTGAAAATAAAGATAATAAATAAATTATGAAGATATTAATGTTTGGTTGGGAATTTCCGCCCCATATAACAGGAGGTTTGGGTACAGCTTGTTTCGGATTAACAAAAGGTCTTTTAAAACATGATGTTGAAGTCTTATTTGTTGTTCCAAAAGCCTACGGAGACGAAGACCAAGAAGCAATAAAACTTATTAATGCAAGCGATGTAAGTTTGATGACCAACGACGCATTGTTTTCGGAATATAACGAAAAGTTTAGCTACATGGAGGTTAGTTCCGGATTGTTGCCTTATATAGGTGAAGCGGAATTTAATAGTTACCGTGAAAAAGAAATAAAAGGCGTTGCTCAAATTGGAGAAAATCGTATTTATTCGGAAAGATATGAGTTTTCCGGAAAATATGGCAGCAACCTGATGGAAGAAGTTGCCAGATATGCTCTTATTGGAGCTACAATTGCATCACAATACGATTTCGATATCATTCACGCACACGATTGGCTTACGTACTCTGCAGGTGTTTTAGCAAAAAAAGTATCGGGAAAGCCTTTGGTTGTTCACATGCACGCAACCGAATTTGACCGTACCGGCGAAAATTACAATACCAATGTTTATGAAATAGAACAAAAAGGTATGCAAGCCGCCGATAGAGTCATTGCAGTTAGTAATTTAACCCGAAACACTGTAATAAACAAATACGGTATCAATCACGAAAAAGTTATTACCGTACATAATGCAGTTGAGCCTAGCACCAAAGATTATGTAGGAGTTGATAAACACGTTAAAGAAAAAGTTGTAACGTTCTTAGGTCGTATTACTTATCAGAAAGGACCTGAATACTTTATTGAGGCTGCCAGAAAGATATTGCAAAAAGATGATAATGTGCGTTTTGTTATGGCAGGTTCGGGCGACTTGATGGAAAAAATGATACGACGTGTTGCCGAACTGCGAATGGGTTCAAAATTCCATTTCACAGGATTTTTAAGAGGCGATAATGTAGATAAAATGTTCGGAATGAGCGACGTATACGTTATGCCTTCAGTTTCCGAACCATTCGGAATTTCTCCACTTGAAGCAATGAGGTCAAACGTTCCTGTTGTTATTTCTAAACAATCTGGAGTTGCCGAAGTTTTAAACCATGTTTTAAAAGTCGATTTTTGGGATATTGATGCTATGGCTGATGCAATATACGGATTGCTCCATTACAAAGGAATTAATAAAATGTGTTCAGAAAATGGAGCTGTAGAAGTTGATAACCTTAAATGGGAAGAAGCAGCAAAGAAAGTCAGAAATATATACGATACGCTTATTTAATTAATACGATTACATTAAACTGAAAAAATTACAGACATATGAAATACATCACTTTATATTTTCAAGTACACCAACCATCACGTCTGCGTACATATCGCTTTTTCGATATGGGAGCCGATCATTACTACTACGACGATTATCAAAATAAACGAACCACAGAAAGAATTGCACAAAACTGTTATCTGCCAACCAATGAAATTTTGTTGGAGCTGATAAAAAAGTACGGTTCTGCATTCAAAGTCTGTTTTAGCATAAGCGGAACGGCAATAGAGCAGTTTCAAAAATATGCTCCTGAAGTTATTAAGAGCTTTCAAAAGCTTGCAAAAACCGGTAATGTCGAATTTTTGGGCGAAACCTATTCACACTCATTAGCTTCGCTCAAATATCCCAACGAGTTCAGACGTCAGGTTAAACAGCATTATGAGTTAATGAAATCGTTATTTAATTACTCACCAACTGCTTTCAGAAACACCGAACTTATTTTCTCTGACCAAATAGTTGAGCAAGTGTGGGATATGGGATTTAGAACAATCCTTACCGAAGGAGCCAAACAAACTCTTGGTTGGAAGAGCCCTAATTTCTTGTACTGTAGTGCTAATAACGAAAAGATGAAAATTTTGCTTCGCAACTACCAGCTTAGCGATGATATTTCATTCAGATTTTCGCAACAAGATTGGAGCGAATGGCCCCTTACAGCCGAAAAATACCTACAATGGCTGAACGAAATAGAACCAAAGCAAGAATTGGTAAATATTTTCTTAGATTACGAAACCTTTGGCGAGCATCAAAAAGCCGAAACAGGTATTTTTGAGTTTTTAAAAGCATTTCCGCAACAAGCTATAGCAAGCGGTAAGTGGAGTTTTAAAACACCGAGCGAAGTAGCTGTTGAGCTAAGTCCTGTTGCATCTGTAAGTGTTGATTATCCTATCTCGTGGGCTGACGAAGAAAAAGACCTTACTGCATGGCTTGGTAACGATATGCAAAAAGATGCTTTTGAAAGTTTGTACAGCGTAGCCGAAGTTATGGAATACTGCGATGATGCCGAACTTGTAAACGATTGGAACAATCTTCAGATAAGCGACCATTTTTATTACATGTGTACAAAATGGTTTAGCGACGGAATGGTACATCACTATTTTAGCCCTTTCGATTCGCCATACAACGCTAGCATCAACTATATGAACATAATCTCCGATTTTATAATTAGAGTTAAAGAATATCAGAAAAATAATCCAAAAGGTAAGGCTAAAATTAAAGCTGATACGCCAATAGTTCCGGCTTCGGCATATAGTAAGAAGCCTAAGATTAATAAAGATGCCATAAAAGCGACTAGTAAAACAACTGCTGTAAAATCAGAGAAAAAAACTACTACTACAACTGCTAGCAAAACAAAATCTGCTACAACTAAAAAAGCATCAACTACAAAAAAAGCTAAGCCAAAAAAATAAAATATTTTATAGGAAATTTTTATTCAGATTTACACTTCAAAGCCATACTTTTTTAATTTTGCAAGCTAATAATTAAAAAAAATCTGAATCTAATTTAATAAATATAATGGGTAAAATTGCTGTTGTAGCTTTTGGTGGCAATGCCTTGTTAAGAGGCGACCAAAAAGGAACTATCAATGAACAAAGGGCTAATGCCAAAGAAACATGCGAAAAGTTATTGCTTTTGATAAAAAGAGGGTACAATGTTGTACTAACTCACGGCAATGGACCGCAAGTGGGAAATATTTTATTGGCAAACTCAGCAGGTAATAAAGTTTACGGCTTGCCCGATATGCCAATGGATGTTTGTGGAGCATATTCGCAAGGTTTTATTGGATACGTTTTAGAGCAGCAACTCAGAAATACCTTAGCTGAAAACAATATCAATAAAAATGTTGTTACAATAGTAACTCAGGTTGTTGTTGATAAAGACGACGAGGCTTTCAAAAAACCTACAAAACCTGTGGGACCTTTTTACGACGAACAATCGTACAAAAAAATGCTTGAAGAGCAGGGTGGAACTTATGCTATGGATCCCAGAGGCAGAGGGTGGCGCAAAGTTGTAGCATCGCCAAAACCACTCATGATTGTTAATCAGGAAGTTATAAGACAATTAGCGCTCGAGGGTAATATTGTTATTGCTTCCGGTGGAGGAGGAATACCGGTTGTCAGCGAAAATGGTTTTTTCCGCGGAGTTGAAGCCGTTATAGATAAAGACTTAGCTTCGGCGGTATTGGCTAAAAATATCAATGCCGACCAATTTTGCATTCTTACAGATGTACCTAAGGTTTGTTTACATTTTAACACTCCCGAACAAATAACTTTAAACAATTTGACTACTCAGGAAGCCAAACAATACTTGAACGAAGGTCATTTTGCCGAAGGAAGTATGGCTCCAAAAGTAAGAGCTGCAATTATTTTTGCCGAAAATACAGGAAAAGAAGCTATTATCACATCGCCCGAAACTGTCGGACTTGAAAATAGCGGAACAATAATATCTAATAGTAAATAATTTTTACTGTTATTAATTTGATATACAGAAACAAAATAAAACAAATAATTAATACCTAACACAATGCAAACAACATCTAAAATACTTATGGTTCGTCCGCTACAATTCGCATATAACGAAGAAACAGCCCAAAACAATCATTTTCAAAAAAAATCGGATCCCGTTTCCGTAGGAGAAAAAGCTAAAAAAGAATTCGACGACTTTGTTAGTCTTCTTAGAGAAAACGATGTTGAAGTTATTGTTGTGCAAGACACTATAGAACCTTGGACACCCGATTCGGTTTTTCCTAACAACTGGTTTTCGTCGCATGCAACGGGAGAATTAGTTTTATATCCTATGTTTGCCAAAAATCGCCGAAAGGAACGTAAGCCCGAAATTATGAATCTTCTTATCGAAAAACTTAAACATCAAAAAATTGTAGACTTAACGGAATGGGAACAAAAAAATGAATTTTTAGAAGGTACCGGTAGTATGATTTTCGACCGTGATAATCGCATTGCTTATGCTTGCCGTTCGCCCAGAACTTCCGAAAAGGTACTAAGCGATTTCTGCTCACGCATGAATTTCGATTCGGTTGTTTTCGATTCTACAGACCCAAACGGAAATTTGATATATCATACCAACGTTATGATGGAAGTTGGAACTCATATAGCCATTATTTGCTTGGAATCGATTAAAAATGAGAAAGAAAGGGAAAATGTAGTTTCCAGATTAAAATCGACAGGAAAAGCTATAATAGATATTACATTTGAGCAAGTAACGCATTTTGCCGGAAATATGCTCGAAATAAAAGACAAAAACGGCAATCCTATTATGATCATGTCTGCTTCGGCTCGCCGTGCACTTACACCCGAACAAGAAGAAATTATATCCAAATATAATAAAATTATTTCGCCCGAACTTAAAACAATAGAAACCAACGGTGGTGGTTCAGCCAGATGCATGATTGCTGAAATATTTCACTAAATAATGCTTGTTTTATTGTTTGGTTTTATTGTTTCTCAAAACATTATCAATTTTATTTTGATTTAAAACAGATTTATAATAGTTTTGCTGTTTATTAAATAGGATAAACAATATGTTGAGATTAATTTCATCAATAACCTTAGTTGTTTTGCTTTGTTTTTACGCCGATTATGCGTATTCACAATCTAAGCAAGCACCTATCCGCTACGAGTTGCCCATAGGGTCGGGTTATGCCACTGTCAACAAAGTTGATATGGGCGAAAAAGGTTTATGCTTAATTTATCCCACAACCGAAATTACAGCTAAAGACAGCACCGTTTGGGCTATAAACTACCGAAACAGCAATTTGGAAAACGTTTGGGTAATCAATATTACTTTTGCTAAAAACGTAAAATATATCTACGCCGAATACGACCAATTAGAGATTTATTTCTTGTTTCACGATGTAAAAGAAAGCGAAAGCGACAATCTACTCGTATACGCAGTAAATGCAGATTCACTCACAAGTAGAAGTCATACGACCAAAATACCCGATAATTCACAAATTAATTCGGTACTTTATAATAACGGAATTTTTTGGTTAAGTTATTATAAACAAAAATACGGAACAGGCATAATAGGTGTTGGTGCTAACTCTAATTTTACTAAAAATATAATCTTCCAAAACCCTGTAAACACTATTGTTTTGGATATTTCTCCCAACTATAGTAAAAATGGCTTTTGGGTTGTACACAAGGAGAACGAAAAGAATAATCGCAATACTCTGTTCTGTTCGCAATATTCCAACTCGGGTACGCAAATATCAACACAAGAAATACGAACAAGTCATAATTGGAAATATATTAATTCGGCTCAGTATGTTGCTACTTCTGAATACAGCGGACTTATAGCTGGTAGTTACGGGTACAACGACAAGGATAGTCGCAGACCGACCTACAACGACTACTATTACAGCTATTACAATCCTTTCTTTTATAGGTATAATCCGTACTATTATCGCAGCTATTACAACTACGATGCTAACACTGATAATACGCCTGTTTCGGAAGGTTTTTTTGCCGTTAGCAGAAAAAACAGTAGATTTGATAGTATTAGGTATTATCCTTTCGGAAATTTCACCGATTCGTATAAATATATCACCGATCAAGAAGCTATTGTAGCGAGTATCAAATCGGCAAAAACGGATAAACAAGATACTAAGAACAAAAAAAGTGCACCATCTTTGCAATTAAGATTGATAATGCACGACTTGTATTATGCCGATAATCAGCTTATTATTGTTGCCGAATCGTATTTGCCCGAATATAGAACACGAACAACTTCATCGTATGATTATTATGGCGGTCTTTATCCCAATACTTACTACGTATTCGACGGTTTTAGATATTCAAACGCATTTATTGCCGGATTTGACTCTGACGCCAATATGATTTGGAATAACGGAATTGAAATGAATGATATTTTGACGCCCTTACTGAATAAAAAACTCAATCTGCTGTTCAACGCCGACGAGATTGTACTTTTTTATAACGCTAATGCCAAAATCGCCTATAAATCGATAATTGGTAATGAGCAAGCCGAACCCATTTCTTACACTAAAATTCAAAGTAAATGGAACACCGATAAACTCAACGAAGAATATAAAGGCAGTATTGAGTACTGGTACGATGACTACTTTATTATTTCAGGCTATCAAAAAATATACAATAGTTATCTGCACAAATCGGATAGGCACGTGTTTTACTTGCAAAAAATGGCTTTCAGGTAAATTTTAATTAATGACGATAAAAGAAGCATATCAGACCTGTGTCAGCCAATTGTCTAAGCTCTACGGCGAAACTGAAAGCTACAATGTTATCGATATCTTATTTGAATATATTTTCAATTTCAATAAAGCCGAAAGGATTATTAATAATAATACCGAGATTGACGATATTAATCAAAAAAAAATTTCCGAAGCAATGAATAAGTTGTTAGCGTATCAGCCAATTCAGTACGTAACAGGTCGTGCTTTCTTTTGGAAATATTATTTCTACGTTAATGAAAATGTGCTTATACCACGTCCCGAAACCGAAGAATTAGTGAAACATATTATCAATAATGTTAGAAACACAAAAAATCATGAAGACAATTTGAAAATTTTAGATATTGGAACAGGTAGCGGATGTATTGCCATATCACTGAAAAAAGAATTGCCTAATAGCGAAGTTTATGCGATTGATAGTAGTGAACATGCCATAAATGTAGCCAAACACAACGCAAATAAATTAGGTGTTGAAATTAACTTTTTTAATGCAGATATATTTTCCAACCATCGTTTGTTTGAAAATAATTCTTTCGATATTATTGTCAGCAACCCACCATATGTAACGGAAAGCGAAAAGCAACTTATGAACAAAAATGTGTTGCTTTACGAACCAAAAAATGCCATATTTGTCAGCAACGAGCAACCAATTATCTTTTATAAGAGAATTGCCGACTTGTCGAACAAACTTTTAAAACCCAACGGACACATTTGGTTGGAGATAAATCCACTGTATTCGGAAGAAACTGAAGAATATTTTAAGAAAAATGTTAATAACAATTTGAGTATTTATTTGGACTTTAACAAAAAAAAACGAATTTTGCACGTAATAAACAAGAATAACTAATTAAAATCACAACAATTATGACAGAAATTATTCGTAAAACACTCAGAGATTCGAAAGCAGCTAGATGGACAGCTTTGGTAATAGTTGCCTTTACAATGCTTACGGGGTATTTCTTTACCGAAGTCATTTCACCGCTTAAACCCTTGTTAGAATCGCAGTACGGTTGGAGCAGCACTGATTTTGGCTATGTTACAGGTGCCTACGGTTGGTTCAACGTATTTTTAGGTATGCTTATTATAGCCGGTATTGTTCTGGATAAAGCTGGAATACGCTTTTCAACCCTAACTTCAGCTTCAATCATGGTGATAGGAGCATTTATTAAATTTTATTCGGTAAAATACCTTGCTACCGATACCACATTTTCATTTTTAGGAATGCATTTTACTCCACAAGTTTTCGGTGCATGTATAGGTTACGCAATATTTGGTGTAGGTGTTGAGTTTGCCGGAATAACAGTTTCGCGTGTTATTGTAAAATGGTTTAAGGGTTATGAAATGGCTCTTGCTATGGGTCTAGAAATGGCTTGTGCTCGTTTGGGTACTTTTGCTGCAATGGCTTTTGCACCAACACTTGCTAGTGCTTTTTCTATCCCTGGCGCTATTCTTTTTGGTGTTGTATTGCTACTTATCGGACTAATTTCCTTTATCGTCTACTTCTTCATGGATGTTAAACTAGACAAACAAACTGCAGAAGATGATTTGGACTTTTCTGACGAGAAATTTCAATTTAAAGATATACTTTTAGTTATTAAAAACCCTGGTTTTTGGCTAATAGCTTTACTTTGCGTTCTGTTTTATTCGGCTGTATTCCCATTCTACAAGTATGGCACCGACCTAATGTTCAACAAATTTGGCGTACCGCTCAACAACGGAACAATCTTAGGATTTATCCCTAAGGGTGCAAATATTATTCCTGCATTGTTGCCATTCGGAACACTGTTTTTAACACCACTTTTCGGTAATATCTATGATAAAAAAGGGAAAGGTGCAACAATTATGATTATAGGAGCTTTCTTGTTGGTAATTGCACACGTCTTACTTTATTTACCCGGAATGACCAGCACCTTTTTGGCATTCTGTGCAGTTATTATTATTGGTATTGCTTTCTCGCTTGTACCTTCGGCAATGTGGCCCTCGGTTCCAAAAATTATCCCCGAAAAAATATTAGGTACAGCTTATTCACTAATTTTCTTTATCCAAAATATTGGTCTTATGCTTGTTCCTACATTTTTGGGCAGAATATTGGAAAAAACCAATCCTGAAGTTACAAGCGCAATAGCAGGTGCAAAAGAAGCATTGTCGAACGGCATTGTTCCCGAAGGCGCTCAACCTATTATCGATAATATGGTACAAGCTGGTCAGCAAGTTGATATTGCAAATCTTAGCTCTTCGCAAATTGCCGATATAGTTACTGCAATGAGAGAAGGTGCTAATCCTATTATTGCTCCTTACGATTATTCCCAAACATGGTTGCTTTTTATTGCTTTAAGCGCTATAGCAGTTATATTTGCATTTGCTCTTAAATTTGTTGATAAAAAGAAAGGTTACGGACTTGAAAAACCAAACATTGTCAAACAATAATCTATTTATTGTAATATTTTTCATGATCTTGAGCAGAAGTTTAATCTTCTGCTCTTTTTTTGTAATATTTTCAGAATGTTTACAACAAAATAGGGTTTAATCAATATCTTTTTATAATTTTGCCTTATAAATCAAAAAACTAATATTATGAAATTGTTGGTAATACTTCCGCGCGTTCCTTATCCAACCGAAAAAGGCGATAAGTTAAGAGCTTTTCATCAATTGCGTATATTGTCAAAATATCATGATATTGTTTTGTGCTCTTTATATGATGAAGACATTGACCCCGATGCGAAAAAGGTTTTAAAAGAATTTTGCACAAAACTTTACTTTTTTAAGTTAAATCGTTGGGGATTGTTTGTCAATATGCTTAAAGCATTGTTTAGCTGTAGGCCTTTTCAAGTTGCCTATTTTTACCGAAGAAGTATTAAAAACAAAATTGAAACCATAATAGAAAAAGAAAAGCCCGAACACATATATTGTCAGCTATTACGAACTGCCGAATACGTCAAAAATATTGATATACCCAAAACAATTGACTACCAAGATGTTTTTTCAATAGGTATTAAACGCCGTATGGATAAGGTAAACTTATTGCTCAGACCTGTATTTTGGATGGAATATGTTAGACTGCGAAAATACGAAAACAAAATATTTTCATGGTTCGATAACAAAACTATCATTTCATATCCCGACAGAGACCTGATACCACACAAGAATTATGAACAAATACACGTTATTCCCAACGGTGTTGATTACGATTTTTTTACTGCTAATAAAATGGCAGAGCAAAGTTACGACATAGTTTTTACAGGAAATATGAACTATCCGCCCAACATTATGGCTTGCTTGTATTTGGTAAACGATATTTTACCTTTGGTAAATAAAACGTATCCCAATTGTAGCGTACTTCTGGCAGGTGCAACACCACATGCAAAAGTAAAACAGCTTAAATCCGAAAATGTTGCCGTTAGCGGATGGTTGCACGATATTAGAGATGCATACAATAATGCAAAAATATTTATTGCACCAATGCAAATAGGTACAGGCTTGCAAAACAAGTTGTTGGAAGCAATGTCAATGCAAAAGCCTTGTATTACCACAGCTTTGGCAAATAATGCCTTAAAAGCTATTCCCGACGAACATTTGCTTATAGGTAATAATGCTCAAGAGCTTGCCGATTGTATAGTTAGGTTATTAAACGATGCCGAATTATGCACAAAAATTGGAAATCAGGCTCGCGAGTTTATTTTAGAAAATTATAGCTGGGAAAAAAATACTGAACAATTAAGCAATATCATCATCAATACTAATAAGAAATAATATGAGCGACGATAAGAAAATAATTTTTTCGATGGTTGGAGTTGGCAAAGTAGTTCCACCAAATAGGCAAATACTAAAAGATATTTACCTATCGTTTTTCTACGGAGCCAAAATAGGTATTATTGGTTTAAACGGTTCCGGAAAATCGACTTTGCTAAAAATTATTGCAGGTAAGGATAAATCATATAACGGAGAAGTTGTTTTTTCGCCAGGCTATTCGGTTGGTATGCTAGAGCAAGAACCCGAATTGGATAACAATAAAACTGTAAAAGAAATAGTTGAAGAAGGCGTTGCCGATATTGTCAGTATTTTAAAGGAATACGAAGAAATAAACAATAAGTTTAGTGAACCAATGACTGATGATGAAATGAATAAGTTGATTGAACGCCAGGGCGAATTAACCGAACTTATTGAACAGAAAGACGGTTGGGAATTAGATTCCAGATTGGAAAGAGCTATGGAAGCCTTACGTTGCCCCGATGGTGACGTAAGTGTCAGTGTGCTTTCGGGTGGCGAAAGGAGAAGGGTGGCACTTTGCAGACTGCTTTTGCAAAAACCTGATATTTTGTTGTTAGACGAGCCTACCAATCACTTGGATGCCGAATCGGTAGAGTGGTTAGAGCAATTTTTGCAACATTACGCAGGTACAGTAATTTCAGTTACCCACGACCGTTATTTTTTGGATAATGTTGCAGGTTGGATATTAGAATTAGACAGGGGAGAAGGAATACCTTGGAAAGGAAATTATAGCAGTTGGTTGGAACAAAAAACTCAAAGACTTGCAATGGAAGAAAAAGCCGAAAGTAAGCGAATGAAAACTTTGCAACGAGAGTTGGAGTGGGTGAGAATGGCTCCAAAAGCCAGACAGTCAAAAGGAAAAGCTCGTTTAAATTCGTATGAAAGATTGCTTTCGGAAGATGTAAAACAAAAAGAAGAAAAATTAGAGTTGTACATACCTAACGGTCCTCGACTTGGAAATCAGGTAATAGAAGCAGTTAACGTTTCAAAATCGTTTGGCGACAAATTACTCTTCGATAATTTAAACTTCAATTTACCTCCCGGAGCTATCGTAGGTATTATTGGACCTAACGGAGCCGGTAAAACCACCTTGTTCAGAATGATTATGGGAACCGAAGCTCCTGACAAAGGCTCGTTTACCATAGGACCTACCGTAAAAATAGGCTATATAGATCAGGCTCATGCCGAAATTGACCCCGAAAAAACTGTTTGGGAAGTTATTTCCGAAGGAAATGAAAATATTGAAATGGGTGGAAGACTCATAAACTCACGTGCTTACGTGTCAAGGTTCAATTTCAGCGGCGTCGATCAAGGCAAAAAAGCAGGTGTGCTTTCGGGTGGCGAAAGAAACAGACTACATTTGGCTCTTACACTTAAATCGGAAGCTAATGTTTTACTTTTAGACGAGCCGACTAACGATATAGACATCAACACCTTACGTGCTTTGGAAGAAGGCTTGGAAAACTTTGCAGGCTGTGCCGTTATCATCTCTCACGATAGGTGGTTTTTAGACAGAATAGCCACTCATATATTAGCATTTGAAGGCGATTCGGAAGTTTATTTCTTTGAAGGCGGTTACACCGATTACGAAGAAAATAAAAAGAAACGTTTGGGCGACGTAACTCCAAAAAGAATTAGATACAGAAAATTGATATAAATTTATATATTCAGCAAATTTATTTCAAATAATTTTTAAATAATAAAAATGTCAAGTTTAACACCTCCAAAAGGAACTCGCGATTTTGGTCCCGAAGAAATGAGCAGAAGGGACTACATATTTAATACTATCAGAAATGTTTTTGTTCAGTACGGATATCACCATATTGAAACGCCGGCTATGGAAAACTTATCGACTTTGTTAGGAAAATACGGAGACGAAGGTGATAAACTCTTATTCAGAATTCTAAATTCCGGTGATTTTTTGAAAAAAACCGATAAAAAAGTCTTGGCTCAAGGAAATTACGAAGATATTATTTCAGATATAGCCGAAAAAGGCTTACGCTACGACCTTACTGTTCCTTTCGCTCGATTTGTGGTTCAGCACCGAAACGAAATTACTTTTCCGTTCAAACGCTTTCAAATTCAGCCTGTTTGGAGAGCCGACAGACCGCAAAAGGGTAGGTACAGAGAGTTCTACCAATGCGATGTTGATGTTATTGGTTCCGACTCATTGCTCAACGAGGTTGAAATGATAAAAATGGCGGAAGTTATTTTTAAAAGACTCAATATCAACGTAAACATTTTAATAAATAACAGAAAGATTTTGACCGGTATTGCCGAAGTTATTGGTCATGCCGATAAAATTGTGCCTATAACTGTTGCCATTGATAAAATGGATAAAATAGGCTTAGATAATGTTAAAAACGAACTTATTGAAAAAGGAATTAGCGAAGACGATTTCGGTAAACTGAAACCTTTTTTAGAACTTAAAGGTAGCAACGCAGAAAAAATCAATGTTCTTTCCAAATATTTAGAAAAATCGGAGATTGGAATGAAAGGAATAGACGAAATAAGAACCGTTTTCAATTATTTAAGCAGTATCAGTGTTGATTTTCCTGTTATTCTCGATGTTTCATTAGCAAGGGGTTTGAACTATTACACCGGAGCAATTTTAGAAATTAAAGCTCAAGATGTAGCGATAGGTAGCATTTCGGGCGGTGGAAGATACGACGACCTTACAGGTATTTTCGGTTTGGAAAACACATCGGGAGTAGGTATTTCGTTTGGTGCCGACCGCATTTACGACGTAATGAGTGAACTTAATTTATTTGAAAAAATTGATACCGATAAATTGCAAGTTTTACTTATCAATTTTGGCGGCGAACCCGAAATAAAAGCATTGAAAACACTTTATTATTTGCGAGACAACAACGTTTCGGCACAACTTTACCCCGATGCTGCTAAAATTAAAAAACAATTTGCTTACGCCGATTCGTTAAATGCTAAATACACACTAATAATAGGTCAAAACGAAGTTGATAACGAAGTCTATCAGGTAAAAAATATGATAACAGGTGAGCAGAAGACTGTAACTCACCAAGAATTGTTAGACGCTGTCAGTGCTTGATGTTTGCTTGTTATTAATTGTCGTCCGATAAATATCTTTAGCTGTTGGCTGTTAGCTTTTGGCTCTTAGCCATTAGCTAGATTTTGCCAACGGCTAAAAGCTAAAGGCTAACGGCTAAAAACCCCGCATCACCCATCACCATTCACCATTCACCATTCACTATTCACCCATCACTTCTTGTATTTTTTCAATTAGTGTATCCGGATTAAAAGGCTTTGTAACGTATTCGTGAACAATATCAAACTCTTCAATTAAAGTTCTTAATTCGGCATCTTCATCAATTTTTACTGCTGTTAGAATAATTATAGGAATGTTTTTAGTTATTTCATTGTCTTTTAACATTTTGCAAAGACCGTAACCATCAACATTAGGCATCATGATATCGGATATTATTAAATCGGGTATATTGCTAACAGCCTTGTCGTAGCCCATCTGTCCGTCAATTGCTTCAATAATATTAAATCTGTTCGACAAAATAGATGTTAAGTAATATCTCAATTCATCGTTGTCTTCTACAAGCAATATTGTTATTTCGTGTTTATTGTTGTTTTTATGGTGAGTAAAATCAGTTTCGTCGTACAAATGACGATTTATTGATGACGAAAGTTTTTGTTCTCCTATCTCAATACTAAACTCATTCTGCTTAAAATGATTTTTACCTATAGGCAGACTGAAAGCAAACTCAAGTTCGTTGTCTTCATTCATGTAAGCTTTGATACTCATTCTGTACAAATCGCAAAGCTCCTTAACCAGCGATAAACCAATGCCAAAACCGCTTTCGCCTACATTTTTATTGCTAAAAAACCTATTAAAAAGCAGGTTGATTTCATTTTGGGTCATAGTTTTGTACGTGTTGGAAACGCGAATTAAGTAATTATTGTTCATTTTTTTTCCGTAAAAACTGACATTTGCATTCGGCGCTGAATGTTTAAAAGCATTTGAAAGCAGATTTAAAACAATAATTTCAACAACACCCAAATCGGCGTATACTATGCCACTATCATCAATATTTACTTTGTAATTTATGCTTTTACTATCGGCAATAATAGAAAAAGACTCACAAATTAAGTTTAAATTAGCCGATAAATCAACTTGACTTACTTTGAGCGAATACTTTCCGGCTTCTGCCTTTGCTAATGTGAGCATCTGTTCAACAAGAGCCAAAAGCTTATTCGAATTGTTGTATATCAACTTCATCATATTTAACTTATCGGGGTCTTCTTCCGATTTTATTAAATTTTCTATTGGAGAGTGTATTAAAGTGAGTGGAGTGCGAAATTCATGCGAAATATTGTTTAATAAACGTGTCTTTATTCTTTGAATTTCCAACAGTTCGTTGTTTTTACGTTGTCGAGTGATAATCATATAGATTAAAAAAGAAATAAATCCCGCAACGATTATTCCGCTTAGAATAAAGGTTCGTCTTTGTATTAAATTATTTTTTAAAGCCAATTCGTTTTGAGCTGTCAGCAGTTTGATTTTATAACTGGCTTCGGATAATTGATACTGATTTTGCCTTTCAAGGATTTCTATATCGTTGTTTATACGCTTTAAACTATCATCGTAAATTGAAGCCTTTTCCTTTGCCAAATATGCCAATTCGTGCTTGCCTGTTTTGTTGTACAACTTCGATTGAAATGTGTAACTACGTTTCTTTAGTTCGTACGATGTGCTATTATATATTTCGTCGTTTATTTCATCCATCACATAATAAGCTTCTTCGTACCTGCCATTGTTAACCAATGCAAAACCCAAATCAATTTTTATCGATAATTTATGAAACAAATCTTTAGAGTCTTTGTTGATTTCATCGGCTTTTTTAAGCAAGTCTATTCCTTCATTTACTCTTTTTTGTTCTATTAATATATTGCCAATTGCTGATAGGCAAAGCGAAACCCCCAAGTTGGATTTGATGCTTTCATTTAACTTCAATGATTTTTGATAATTGTATAAAGCATTTTCGTAATCTCCGCTTTTATGATATATTTCGCCAATATTTGCATAATTTATTGCTAACCCTAAATCACTATTGAGTTCTCTTTCAATAGCCATGGCTTCTTCAAAAAATGCAAAAGCATCTTCAAATTTATTTAAAGACAAAAAAATGTTACCCAAACTGTTCAAAGAAATTGCCTTACTTTTTTTATACTTCGGATTGTGAGAAGCCAAACTAACAGCTTCAAAATGATATTCGGCTGCTTCGGTATATGCATGCGACCTTCTTAAATCGGTGCCTAAATTATTTAACG
Source organism: Lentimicrobiaceae bacterium (assembly GCA_028697555.1). NCBI lineage: Bacteria > Pseudomonadati > Bacteroidota > Bacteroidia > Bacteroidales > Lentimicrobiaceae > Lentimicrobiaceae bacterium. Next base: position 33,467 of record JAQVEX010000012.1, read on the forward strand.
AAATGATTGTCAAGCCTGTATCCATAATCGATTTAGCTTGTTCGTAAGCATTTTTATGATACTCAAATGCCAATTTTAAATGCGATTGATTTCTGTAGACATTACCTTTTTTATTGAGAGTATTAATAGACTCTCTTATGCTATCTTTCTCAATTTCAGACAAGTATCCGTATGACTTTACAGACGGATTTTGTATAATGCTACTGGCAACACTACTTTCAGCCTTGTTGCTCTTTTTCTTATTACACGAGCAAAATGATAACACAACACTTATCACTACAAATAATACTATGGTAATGCGTTTTATCATCTTATTATTCATACTTAATTTATCGCAAATTTAATTAAATTTTAAAACCAATTAAAATTTTTATAATAATCTTTATATTATTTTTATATTATTGCGCAATTCCCCAAAAAAATAATAAATTTGCAGGAAAAATAACGACATATGAGAAACATATTTAAGATTAGTCCTGCCACATTAACTCTCAACGATATAAAAGATATACTTCATAATAATTTATTTATCGAACTTTCTGATGAATCGGTGCAACTGATAAACAATTGCCGTGATTATTTGGACAAAAAGATGGATGAGCAGGATGGACCTATATACGGTATTAACACTGGTTTCGGCTCTTTGTATAATCGTTCAATTTCTAAAAACGACTTAACCAAATTGCAAGAAAACCTGATTAAGAGCCATGCCTGTGGTTTCGGCGAAGAAGTAAATCCAATAATTGTCAAGATTATGCTGTTGCTCAAGGCTCACGCATTATCTTTGGGCAAGTCGGGAGTGCAATTGCAAACCGTACAGCGTTTGTTAGATATGTTTAACAACGACATTTTACCCGAAGTTCGTCAGCAAGGTTCGTTAGGAGCTTCCGGCGATTTGGCTCCTTTGGCTCATTTGGTTTTACCCTTGCTTGGTTTAGGAAAAGTTTATTACAAAGGCGAAAAACGCGATTCAGCCGATGTTTTCAACAGCTTAGGATTAGAAACCATTAATTTAAAATCGAAAGAAGGTTTGGCATTGCTCAATGGAACTCAGTTTATGAGTTCACATTCCGTTTATGCCTTGTTGCGAGCCAAACGTCTTATAAATCTTGCCGATGTTACGGGAGCTATTTCTATTGAAGCATACGACGGCAGATTAGACCCGTTTGTAGAGCAGTTACATCGTATTCGTCCACATCAAGGTCAAATTACTACTGCAAATAACATTCGTAATGTGTTAAAAGACAGCAAGTTGATAAAAAGGGAGGGCAAGGCAGTACAAGACCCATATTCATTCAGATGTATACCTCAGGTTCACGGTGCAGTTAAAGATACTATTGAATACGTTGAACAAGTCGTTACACGCGAAATAAACTCCGTTACTGACAATCCGACTATTTTTCCAGAAGATGACCTTATCGTTTCGGGTGGCAATTTCCACGGCGAACCTTTAGCTCTTGTCTTAGATTTTATGTCAATGGCTTTATCGGAGTTAGGTAATATTTCCGAAAGACGAGTTTATAGACTAATATCCGGACAGCGAAATTTACCCGAATTTTTGGTTAAGCATCCCGGACTTAATTCCGGCTTTATGATTCCTCAATATACATCGGCATCTATTGTTTCGCAAAACAAGCAATTGGCAACTCCGGCATCGGTTGATAGTATACCTTCGTCAAACGAACAAGAAGACCACGTTAGCATGGGGGCAAACGCTGCAACTAAAACCGTCAGAATAATTGATAATTTGGAAAGGATTTTATCTATTGAGCTGTTTGCAGCTTTTCAGGCTATTGAGTTCAAGGGTATTGAAAACACATCGTCAAGTATAAAAAAATTGCATGAAAAATATCGTCAGAGTGTTTCTTTTGTCGAAGATGACGTTGTAATGTACCAATTGATGGATAAATCATTAGAGTTTGTTAAAAACAATAATTTTGATATTTATTTGGAATAATTATACATGTTTTTTTTGATGGATTAAGGAAAGATATCTATGTTTCAGTTAAACAGCGATAAGCAAAAAGCACCACAAGAATTAGATGCACAAAACGAAGTGTTTTTACGTTTTCTTTGCATAATAACTTTTATTTACTGTGGTCTGTACACGTTTTCAAATACGTTTTTGGCAATAACTAAAGATAGCTTAAGTCAGATAATGGAAATATTTGAAGACGAAACAATGCACGAAATCGCGACTTTACTTATCGAAGCTAACGTATGGTTTTTTATTTTTTCGGCAATATTGTATGCAGTTTCTATATACGGAGCATATAAAATGCTTAAACTGAACAAGATAGGATTTCATTTTTATGCAATGTCGCAATTACTGCTACTTATTGTTTCGGTTTACTTTTTACCCGAAACTTCAAGTATGCTATCATTTATAGTTACAATATTGTTTATATACTTCTTTAGCAGGTTTTTAAAATATATGCATTAACTCTACTGAAAAGCTATATTATCTGTTAGATAAGTATCTTTAACTACGAAGCTTATATTATCTGTTGGCTTTTAGCTCTTAGCTCTTGGCTGTTGGCTTTTGGCTCATAGCCGTTGGCTGAGTAAGCTAAAAGCCCCGAAACTTCGGGACAACACGAAACACTATCTACTCTCCATTTTCGGCACTTCGATACGCCTACGGCACTCAGTGACCGAAAATGTCTAACTCAGTACTAACCCGCAACCCGTAACCCGCAACTCGATATTGTTAAAAATTGCAAGAGTATTTCCAGATATCAATTAAGGTAATAAAAAAGAAAATTATGTATTTTTTAAGCATTATTTTCAATGGCTTCCATAAGCTCATCGGTAATTTCCATGTTATGATATACCGATTGCACATCGTCGTCATCTTCAAAAACATCAATCAGCTTAAGAATTTTTTGTGCAGTTTCAAGGTCAACAATATTTGTATCCTTTGGTATTCTTTGCAGTTCTGCGTTTTCGGGCTCTATATTTAGTTCTTCTAATTTTTTCATCATGTTGCCAAAGTCTTCCATAGCAGTATAAACTGTATAAAAACCGTCTTCTACTTCAATATCTTCGGCACCTGCCTCAATAATGTTAAGTTCAAATTCATCTCTATCAATATCTCCGACGGGGATTGTAAAAACGCCTTTACGGTCGAACAAAAAACTCAAAGAACCGTTAGTACCCAAACTACCGCCATGCTTATTAAAATAACTACGTACATTGCTAATGGTGCGTTGTTGATTGTCGGTAGTAGCTTCAATAAATATTGCTATACCGCCATTGGCATAACCTTCAAAAGTAATCTCGCTGTATTGGCTACCGTCTTTGTCGCTTCCTTTATTTATAGCTCTTTGGATATTATCCTTAGGCATACTTGCACCCTTGGCGTTAGCAATAGCTAATCTCAATCTGGGATTAGTATCCGGATCGGGTCCACCTTCTTTAACAGCAACGGTTATTTCTTTTATTATCTTCGAAAATATTTTTGAGCGTTTGGCATCTGCCGCGCCCTTTTTACGTTTTATAGTTGACCACTTACTATGTCCAGCCATCTCTGTGTTTCTTTATGTTAATAATATTACAAAGGTAATGTTTTTTTATTAATTGTTAATTTCTTCGACAGTAATATTGTTTTCAATTTCTTTTGTGGGTTTAGATACGGAAATAACAATATCTTTAAGAGTAGCATTATAATCAACCAAAATATTATCGCCCGATTTAAGCTTACCTTTTATAATTTCTTCCGAAATTTTATCCTCAACATATTTTTGAATAGCTCTCTTTAAAGGTCTAGCTCCATATTGTTCGTCCCAACCTTCGTCTAAAATAAAGTCTTTAGCTTTTTTGGTAATACTGATGTTGTAATTCAAGTTACTAATTCTTGAAAAAACTTCTTTCAATTCAATATCTATGATTTTGTACAAGTCTTTTTTACCTAGCGAATCAAATATTATTATATCATCAACTCTGTTGATAAATTCAGGTGTAAAGGTCTTTTTCATTTCTTTTTCAATAATACCTTTAACAATAATATCCGTTTGCGATGACTTTGCACCTGTGTTAAAACCGACTCCTGTTCCAAAATCTTTCAAACGCTTACTTCCAATATTAGAAGTCATTATTATAATAGTGTTTCTAAAGTCAACCTTTTTACCCAAACTATCTGTTAGTTTTCCTTCGTCAAGAACTTGTAGCAAAATATTGAAAATATCAGTATGTGCTTTTTCAATTTCATCTAACAGAATAATAGAGTAGGGACGATGTCTAACTTGTTCGGTAAGCTGACCGCCTTCCTGATAGCCAACGTATCCCGGAGGAGCTCCTACCAATCGCGAAACGTTGAATTTTTCCATATATTCACTCATATCTATCCTGATAAGATTTTCTTTTGAGTCGAACAAAAATTCGGCAAGCACCTTAGCCAAATGAGTTTTTCCAACTCCGGTAGGACCTAAAAATATAAAACTTCCAATAGGTCTGTTCGGGTCTTTAAGTCCGGCTCTGTTTCTGCGAATAGCTTTCGATATTTTTTCTATTGCTTTGTTTTGTCCTACGACTTGTTTAGACAATTCCTTCTCAATGTTAAGCAATCTGTCGGTTTCATTTTCGGCTATGCGCTGTACTGGAACGCCTGTCATCATTGCAATAACTTCGGCTACGTTTTCGTAGGTAACAATCTGACGGTTCTTTTTAGACTCGTTAGTCCACTGTATTTTTTGTTTCTCTATTTTCGACTGAATAAGTCTTTCTTCATCTCTGTAAGATGCAGCCTTTTCAAACTGCTGACTTTTTATAGCTTCAAGTTTTTTCTCTTGAACAACTTCGAGTTCTTTTTCCAAATTTTGAAGCTCTGTAGGCACATTTATATTCGAAATATGAACTTTTGAACCGGCTTCGTCCATAGCATCTATAGCTTTATCGGGCAAAGCTCGATCCGACAAATACCTATTAGTTAAGGTTACACACGCTCTTATAGCTTCATCGGAGTAAATAACGTTATGATGGTCTTCGTATCTGTCTTTTATTTGTTTTAATATTTGAATGGTTTCTTCGGGCGTGGTAGGCTCGACCATAACTTTTTGAAATCGTCTTTCCAAAGCACCGTCTTTTTCAATATTTTCTCTGTATTCATCAAGGGTGGTTGCACCAATACACTGAATTGTTCCGTTGGCAAGAGCCGGCTTGAATATATTGCTGGCATCTAATCCGCCACTAACATTACCTGCACCGACAATAGTATGAATTTCATCGATAAATAAAATTACATCTTTGTTGCTTTCCAATTCGGTGATAAGAGCTTTCATACGCTCTTCAAACTGCCCCCTGTACTTAGTGCCGGCAACCATGCTAGCCATATCAATATTGACAACTCTTTTGTTGAATAAAGTTCTGGGGATTTTCTTCTGAACTATCCTTTGAGCCAAGCCTTCTGCAATAGCAGTTTTACCAACTCCGGGCTCGCCTATAAGTATTGGGTTGTTTTTTTTGCGGCGACTTAATATTTGCGATATCCTAATAAGTTCTTTTTCACGACCAATAATTGGGTCTAAAAGGTTTTCGGCTGCTGCTTTTGTTAAATCTTTGCCAAAGGCATCTAGTACGGGAGTACTTACCTTTGAGCTACTCGAACTTGACCCGTAGCTACTTGAGCGTGATGATTTTTTTGCATCAACGTCGCTTTCTTCGTTGAAAACATTATCTTCGCTATCGTTTTTACCGTAGTCGGCTATGGTAATATCTTCAACATCTTCTTTAAAACTTTCGTAATCAACCTCGTAGTCTCTTTCTAAAATTTTGGTAACTATATTATCCTTATCTTTTAAAATAGCCAACATAACGTGCTCAGTATCAATATACTCATCGTTAAAATTTCTTGCTTCCAAATATGTTGACTTTAAGGCTCTTTCGGCTTGTTTTTGCAAAGGAATATCGTCGTTTGCGTTAGAACCTAAATTGTAGTTTTTAGCGACTATAAGCTCAATTTTGTGTTTCAATTCAATAATATCAACACCTTCTAAGGTAAGAATTTCTATAGCAACACCTTTACCTTCTCTTATAAGTCCTAACATTAAATGTTCAACTCCAATATGGTCGTTACCCAAACGTATAGCTTCTTCACGGCTATATGCCAGTACATCTTTTACTCTTTTTGAAAATTTTGCTTCCATAGTATCTTATAATCCGCATATTTAATGCCAAACTAATAATGCAGCTAATTATTCCACAAAAGTAAAAATTTAATATGGTATCTATAAACTTTTTAACAATCTTTATCGTTAAACAATGGGTTAAGATATTGAAAATCTGCACAATAAACTTATTAACAATTATTTGTTCAAAACCATTTAATTAAATGACAAGTTGTCAGACTGAGATTAACAAAAAATGTGTAAATTTGTAAAATAAAGTATAAATCACAATAAACTGATAATGAATTAAATGTAGATGAAAGACAATAGAGAAGAATTTACAACTGAGAACGAAAAAATAATACCGGTAAATATTTCAAAGCAAATGAAGACCGCATACATCGATTATGCTATGTCGGTAATTGTTTCGAGAGCTTTACCTGATGTTAGAGACGGCTTTAAGCCCGTGCATCGTAGGGTATTATACGGTATGCAAGAGTTAGGATTGTATTCTAATAGGGGATATAAGAAATCGGCACGTATTGTTGGAGAAGTAATGGGTAAATATCACCCACACGGCGACAGTTCCGTTTACGGTGCTATGGTCAGGCTGGCTCAACCATGGGCTATGCGATACCCATTGGTTGACGGACAAGGCAACTTCGGCTCTATTGACGGAGATAGTCCGGCAGCTATGCGTTATACCGAAGCCAGAATGAAAAAAATGGCTGAAGAAATGCTTGTCGATATTGATAAAGATACGGTTGACATGCAGCTCAACTTCGACGATAGTTTGAAAGAGCCTACAGTATTACCTTCAAAACTGCCTAATTTGCTTATAAACGGAACTTCGGGTATAGCTGTAGGTATGGCTACAAATATTGCTCCGCATAACCTAACCGAAGTAGTTAATGGTTGTATTGCATATATAGATAATAGAGATATTACAATAAAGGAACTTATGCAGTACATTACTGCACCGGATTTCCCGACAGGTGGAACAATTTACGGGTACGATGGGGTTATTCAGGCTTTTGAAACAGGAAAAGGTCGTATTGTTGTTAGGGGTGATGCCAAAATAGAAACAGACAGTAAAGACAACGAAATGATAGTGGTAACTTCAATACCATACGTTGTTAATAAATCGGAAATGATTAGAAAAACAGCCGACCTTGTTAATGACCGTAAAATTGAAGGAATTAGAGATATAAGAGACGAAAGCGATAGAAATGGTATAAGAATAGTTTATGAAGTTAAAAGAGATGCTCTTGCAAGTGTTGTGCTGAATTTGTTGTATCAAAATACTGAACTTCAATCCAGTTTTAACGTTAACACCATTGCACTTGTTAATGGTCGTCCGCTTCAGCTAAATCTTAAAGAGATGATTGAACACTTTGTCAATCACCGCCATGAAGTTATTGTCAGACGTACACAATTTGAGTTAAATCAGGCTGAAGAAAAAGCTCATATATTAGAAGGTCTTGTTATTGCGATTGACAATATCGACGAAGTAATATCAATTATTCGTGCAGCTTCAACTCCTGATATTGCCAGAGAAAATCTAATTGAAAGATTTGGCTTTACCGATGTTCAGGCTAAAGCTATATTGGCTATGCGTTTGCAGCGTCTTACAGGTTTGGAACGCGAAAAACTTAAAGCCGAATACGAAGATTTATTAGTCCTTATTGCCAAGCTAAAAGAAATTCTTGCCGACGTTAATAAGCAGCTAGAAATAGTTAAAGACGAGCTTATTGAAGTTAGAGAAAAATACGGCGACGAAAGAAGAACAAAAATTGAGTACTCGTCAGCCGATTTCAGAATTGAAGACACAATAGCCGACGAAGGTATGGTTGTTACTGTGTCGCATATGGGATATATTAAAAGGACTTCGTTAGATGAATATAGGTTGCAGAATAGGGGAGGCAAAGGCTCCAGAGGTTCTGATTTTAGAGACGAAGATTATCTAGAACACCTATTTATTTCCAACACACACGGATATTTATTAATTTTTACCGAAAGCGGAAAATGCCATTGGTTAAGAACATTTGAAATCCCCGAAGGGTCTAAAAATTCAAAGGGTAGAGCTATTCAAAATTTATTGAACATAGATAAAGACGATAAAATTAAATCTATCCTAAATATTTCAAATCCAAACGATGAAAAATTCGAGTCTTCGCATTTTGTTGTTTTTTGTACCAAAAACGGAACTATAAAAAGGACAAGTCTGGAAGCATTTTCAAGACCTAGAAGTGGTGGTATTAGAGCTATAGTTATCAACGAAGGCGATAGTTTGCTTGAAGCAAAACTAACCAACGGCAAACAAGAAATTATATTAGGGATAAAGAGCGGTAAAGCCATCAGATTTAACGAAACAACCGTTAGAGAAGTGGGTAGAAATGCTGCCGGAGTTAAAGGAATTACATTAAATAAACATAAAGATGAAGTAATTGGCATAATTTGTGTTGATCCTGATGATGAAGACGAATCTATTTTGGTAGTTTCGGAAAACGGATACGGAAAACGATCGAAACTCGAGGATTATAGAGTTACCAATAGGGGAGGCAAAGGTGTAAAAACCATTAACATAACGGAGAAAACAGGTGATTTGGTAGCTATAAAAGATGTTAAGGATGGAGACGAGTTGATGATTATTAACAAGGAAGGAATAATTATCAGAATAGCAGTCGAAGATATTAGAATTATTGGTAGAGTAGCGCAAGGTGTTAAACTTATTGACATGCAAGAAGGTGACCAAATAGCAGCAGTTGCTAAAGTACCTTACGCAGTTATTAACTTAGATGCCGAACCTGATGAAGAAAATAATATTTATGACAACGAGGAACATGCAGAAGAAGCTGAGGCAGATTATGAAAATGAAGAATAAACTATGTTCATTAAAACATTAAACATTAAACATTATAAATTATAACAAATAACATTAAATCACAAAAATTTTAAACCATGAAAAAATTATTAATTCTTATTATCTTACTAACAACAGTTAGTGCATCTTTTGCTCAGATGAAGAGAGATAGAACAACAGCTTTCAACTATTGGCAAAAGAGACAATACGAAAAAGCTAAAGAGTATATCGATAAAGCTGTTGAGTATCCCGAAGCTGCTAGCGATGCAAAAGTTTGGTACTATAGAGGAGGCATTTACCTTGATATTTATACAAGCGGTAAAGCTAACGAAATTGACCCACAATCCCTTGATAAAGCCTACGAAGCTTTTGTTAAATCAAAAGAAGTTGACAAAAAAGGAAATTACACTAAAGACGCTAACAGGCAAATTAGCGGTATAGCAGGCGAGTTCTTTAATCAAGGACTTGAATTTTTTAAAGTCAACGACTTTAAAGGCGCTATTCCTAATTTCCAAAAAGCAATTACCCTAAATAAACAAAGCAATATTGTCGATACTATGTCGTACTACGCTCTAGGTATGTCGTATAGGGGAGAAGCTGCCAACGATCCGAGTGCTGTACAATCTGCTATAGAAAGCTATCGTTATATTGTTGATTTGGGATATAGCAGGCAGGAAGTATATTCGGAACTTAGCTCATTGTACATTTTCGACAAACAATTTGATAAAGCTTTGGAAATTATTAACATAGCAAAACAAAAATTTCCAAATGATGCTAACGTTTTAATTACCGAAGCTAACTATTATCTACAAACCGATGATTTTCCAATGGCTATAGAAAAATTGGAGTTGGCTATACAAAATGACGATTCAAATCTGCAGCTATATCACGCTTTGGGTTCTTCGTACGACAGAATGATTGATGCTGAAAAACATACCGCCGAAGAAAATGAAAATTATTTCAATAAGGCTATAAAAGCATACGAAAAAGCTTTACAACTTGATAGCACATTTTTTGATGCTATATTTAACACAGGTGTATTATACTACAATAAAGGTGGTGATATTGTTAACGAAGCAAATCAGTTGCCTATAAATGAAGTAGAAAAATACAATGAACTTATTGCAGAAGGTAATCAATATTTAGAAAAAGCACTTCCATATATGGAAAAATGCTACAGTTTACAACCAAATGATCCTGCAACAATTGCATCTCTAAAAGAAATTTACACTCGTTTGGGCTTACTCGAAAAACTAAAAGAGTTGAATGCTCAATAAGTTTTAATTATTAATGTTTAAATTTTAAACTGCCTTATCTTTTCAGATAGGGCAGTTTTTTTATATTTAAATCGCATTTTACAATATTCTATTTAACATAATATTAATTATGGGAAAATAATGCTTGGTTAAATAGCATCTTTATAGAGGCAAAATTAAGATTATTGTAGCTATAAAGCATAAATAAAAAAGGACTTGAAAATAAATTCCAAGTCCTCATAAGGTTAATATTAACAAAATTACTTACTAATTTTTATTTTAACTGGAGTTTCGTGTTGGATATTGTCACTAATTGGGCAACGCTCTTCAATATTTTTTAGCCATTTATTAATTGTATTTTCGTCGGCATCACAATCAGGATTTATACTAACATTTATTTGATTAAATCCTGCTCTCTCCTTATTATCGATACCCATAAATTTATTAGGATTTAAACTGCCGTCAATATTGATTTCTATCTTACGTAGTTCAAATCCCATTTCTTTAGCAATAACGTGACCTACAACATTCAGACAACCTGCAAATGCTGCTAAAAGAAATTCAACAGGTGTTGCACCATGGTCTGTGCCACCTATGTTTGCCGGTTCATCAACGATAATTTCAAAATGACGAGTTTTTACAATGGTTTTGGTTGGATTTTCACTTTGAGCTTTAACTCTTGCTTTCATTTCTGCCATAATAAATAAATTTTAATTGTTATTCATATATATAGATTTAACAATACAAAATTAATATTTATTCATTTTCTGTACGTGGTATTAATAAACATTAACACAAAAAAAAATACTTTCAAGTATTTTGAAAGTATTTTTTTAACTTTTAAAATTTATACACCTACGCCATTGTATTAACCTTGCGTGCAATTTTAGATTTTAAATTAGCTGCCTTATTTTTATGGATAATTCCGCGCTTAACTAATTTGTCAATCATAGATGTCATTTCGGGAATTTTTTCGGTAGCTTCCGATTTATTTTCAATATTTCTGAAGCTCCTTAAAGAGTTTCTCATTGTACGAGCGTAATATCTGTTTCTCAAACGTTTTTTATCGTTCGAACGTATTCTTTTTTTAGCTGAAATATGATTTGCCATATATTAAAGTATATTTTATTTAATAAAAAAAGTTTTGTTAGCCAAAACCTTGCAGTCCGTAGGGGAATCGAACCCCTGTTACCAGGATGAAAACCTGACGTCCTAACCCCTAGACGAACGGACCGTTTCAAATTTGAGATTGCAAAAATAGTAATTTTTTTATAACTACCAAATAATTGTTAGCTTTTTTAGCATTATTTCCAATTCTTTGTAGTAGTAGTATAAAAAACAAAGGGCTTTGAATCGTAGTCATAGCCCTTTGTTTAATGAACTTTTAACAGATGTTTGTTAATTAGTTTACTCTGTACTTGTCGTCGCCGTTTTTAAAATAATTAACAATTTGGTTAGCTGCTGCCAATCCTGCATTTATGTTTGCTTCTGAAGTTTGAGCACCCATTTTTTTAGGAGTGAAGAAATATCTTCCTGCAAATTTCTCAGCAATTTCAGCACTATTGTCAGGAGCTACGTCTGATGCATATTTGAAGTCTGGTCTGTCTGTGAATACTTTAATCAAATCTGCTTCGTTAATAACTTCTTTTCTTGCAGAGTTGATAAGAACAGCATTCTTAGGCATTTTCGACAACAAGTTGTAGTTAATTGAGTTTATTGTTTCGGGTGTTGCGGGTGTGTGCAATGAAACAAACTGACATGTTGAATATAACTCTTCAATGGTGTTAACAGGAGTAACTCCTTCGGCTTTCATAGCTTCGGGTTTAACAAATGGGTCGTAAGCGTAAACTTCCATTCCAAATCCTTTGGCAATAGCATTTACAGCTTTACCTGTGTAACCAAATGCATGTAAGCCTAATTTTTTGCCTCTAAGTTCAAATCCTGATGTACCGTTAAAGCTGTTTCTTGCAGTGTAAACCATCATACCAGCAACCAACTCTCCTACTGCGTTTGAGTTTTGTCCGGGAGTGTTCATTACTATGATGTTCTTTTCTTTAGCAAAATTTTTATCAACGTTATCAGTACCTGCACCGGCTCTAACAACTAACTTCATGTTTTTTGCCGCTTCAAGCACGCGTTTATCAACAATATCGCTACGAATTATTACAGCGTCAACATCGCTTACTGCTTTGATAAGGTCTTCTTGTTCGGTATAGTTTTCTAAAAGAACAAGCTCATAACCAGCGTCTGCAATAATTTTTTTAATTCCGTCAACAGCAACTTTAGCAAAAGGCTTTGATGTTGCTAAAAGTATTTTTTTCATATTATATTCAAATTAAAATGTTTATAAATTTTTTTGTTCAAATTCTTTCATGCACTCAACAAGAGCTTTTACGCTTTCTATTGGAAGTGCGTTGTAAGTTGAAGCTCTGAAGCCGCCAACCGAACGGTGTCCTTTAATACCAACCATTCCTTTAGTTTTTGCAAATTCCATAAAATCGGCTTCTTTGTCTTTGTATTCTTCTTTCATAACAAAGCAAATGTTCATTAGCGAACGTGAGTTTTTTTCAACTGTTCCGACAAACATTTTACTGTTATCAATAGCATCGTAAAGTAGTTTTGCTTTTTCGACATTCATTTTTTGGATTGCCTTAACTCCACCCATTTGTTTTACCCATTTTAGAGTTTCTTTAACTGCAAAAATGCTAACGCAAGGAGGTGTGTTAAACATTGAGCCGCTTTCAATATGAGTTCTGTAGTCAAGCATTGTTGGGATTACTCTGTCAACTTTTCCTAAAATGTCATCTCTAATAATAACAAATGTAACGCCGGCAGGACCTGTATTTTTTTGAGCTCCACCATAAATAATAGCGTATTTTGAAACATCGATAGGACGGCTGAATATGTCGCTCGACATGTCGGCTACTAATGGAATTGGGCTGTCAAAATCTTCGAAAATTTCGGTGCCGTAAATTGTGTTGTTTGATGTAATGTGGAAATAATCTGCATCTGCCGGTATTTTCCATCCTTTTGGAATATAGGTATAATTTTTATCGGAAGAGCTTGCTACAACTTCAACTTCGCCAAAAAGTTTTGCTTCTTTTATAGCTTTTTTCGACCATACACCGGTATCAAGGTAAGCTGCTTTTTTATTTAGCAAGTTGAAAGGAACCATAGCAAATTGTAAGCTTGCGCCGCCTCCTAAAAATAATACGTGATAATTTTCGGGAATATTAAGCAATTCTTTAAAAAGAGCTTCTGCCTCATCTATTACAGCTTGAAAATCTTTGCTACGATGAGAAATTTCCAATAAAGAAAGACCAATTCCTTCTAAATCTAAAATAGCTTTTGCTGTGTTTTCGATTGCAATTCGTGGTAGAATTGACGGACCTGCATTAAAATTGTGTTTCATAAAATATTGTGTTTTATATAGTTATATAATTAATTTGTTATAATTTATTGTATTTTCAATTCTTCTTAAATCTGGAACAAAAGTAATAATAATATTTAACATAAAGGGTTAAATTAAGTCAATTATTTTGGTTTTTTAAGGAATTTAAGACTTAAACTTATTTTATTTGCATAAAACAAAAAACACTGCACTTTATTAGTTTTAGTACAGTGTTTTTAGATACGAGAAAAAGCCTACTCGAATTAATTTCTTGGTCTTCTCACATTTCTGTATGGCGTTTGATTGGCAGCATCAGATTCATCGGATGTATCGTACGAGTTTTTTCCGGCGGGAGCATCAATTCTACCACCAGACGATGATGGTCTCACAGGAGGATCAGATGGTCTTACACCGGAATCTACCGGTCTTTCTGTTTGAGTAGGTCTTACACCAGAGTCAACAGGTCTTTGGTTATCAACAACTTCAATAGTTGGTTTTGTGTTTGTCGCATTTTCGGGTATAGAAATATGGATAGAAATTTGGCAACCTGATTGCGGACATGTAATATTAATTGTTGTGTCCATAGTTTTATTTATTAAGTTTATTGTTATAAATTATTATTGTTACTCCCCTACTCGCCTTTTTTTAAAGTAAATTAAGCCGAACACATAGAATCATCTACAAAAGCTATCTTCCAACCCGAAGGCGTATTTATAAAGTAAAACGCGCGTACGTTTACGTTATCTTTATAATAATCGGGCAGATAAACAGCCATAATTTCAGCATCGGGGTACGGTAGCGCAACTTCTTGCATTTCTAATGTTTCTGAATCTACCACTACGTAAGGAACAGCACCTACCGACCAGAAATATATTTCCATAGAGCCTTTCATTTGATTAAATTCAATTTCGCAGGGCATGGCTTCGTAGGATAATTCTTTTATTGAAAACTTGCCACCCGATTTTGCTTTAGTTTCAAAGTCGTTGAAATCTTCGAAACCAAAATTATCGGCACGCGTATAAAGATAAGCTACTGAGCCCGGATTATAATATCGGCGGATATCCATTTGCGGGTCTGTGTATTTTGCCAATCGTTTGTCGTTGTTTTTGAGTAAAGAGTTAAAATTTACGTCCCAAAAACAATCGTTCAAGAACTCTTCTAAAAACGCCACAAACTCCTCAGATTCGATATTGCCAGCACCTACTTTAAATGATTCGTACACGTATTGGCTTATGCTCTCAAATAAGTCTTCATCATCTTTTGGATATTCAAAGTAGATTACAAAGTATTCGTCGTTCTCCAAAATAGTATAAGTTTTATAAAGAGTGCTTTCGTCCAATTCTCCTTTT
>JAQVEX010000013.1 GCA_028697555.1 Lentimicrobiaceae bacterium
GAAAGGTGTATGGTGTATGGGCTAGTTTCGAGTTTTGAGTTAGGAGTCAGGAGTTTAGAGAGTCAGAACTCTCCGAAACTTTGGGACAGAACTCAGAACTAACACGTACCACGCAACACGTACCCTAAACAAGCCAACGGCTAAGAGCCAATAGCCAACAGCCAAAGGCATTTATCAGACGACAATAAATATTTTTATATTTTAAAAAAACTACGTTTTGTAATTAATAATATAATCAATAGCTCTCTGTGTGTTTACTTTCAGCCCGTCAGACAGGTTTAACCAAAATATTTCAATTCCTTTTTTCTGCATATTTCTGTACCAAGTCATTTGTCTTTTTGAAAACTGATGAATAGCGATTTCTAAACCATTTTTCATCGTTTCAAAATCAATTTCGTTAAGCAAATAAGATGTGATGAATTTGTATTCAAGTCCGTAATATTTCAAATTATCGGGACTAATGCCACTATTGATAAGACTTTCAACTTCTTCAATCATTCCTTCCTTAAGCCGTTTTTCAAGACGCAGGTCTATGTTTTTAATAATATTTTTTCTTTCGTCAGTAATGCCGATAACAGGCGAAGGATAAAGTTTTTGCGGTTTCTCAGAATTATCCGAATTGTTTTCCGCTTTTGCAATTATCAATGCCTTAATAAGTCTGTTGCGGTCTTCCGTATCGGTTGTGTTGTGGAGCGTTTTTAATGATTTTAGCTCTTCAATAAGTTCTGCATCGCTGTAAGCAGCATACTTATCAATATTTTCTTTACTAAAATCGGCTTGAGGCAAATTGTAGTCTAACAAAACCGTATTCAAATACAAACCGCTACCACCGCACAGAATAGGAGTCTTGTTTTTGCTTTTTATTGCATTGTACGCAGCAATAAAATCGTTTTTGTAATTGTAGATATCATATTTTTCGCCAGCATCAACAATATCAATAAGATGTACAGGAATTTTTTCTCCGCAATAATTATAATCGTCGATATCTTTTCCCGTTCCAATGTCCATTCCCCTATAAACCTGACGAGAATCGGCACTAATAATTTCCGTTTTAAAATAATGAGCAATACCGACTGCCAATTTGGTTTTTCCAACGGCAGTAGGACCCAAAACTGTTATTAACGGTATATGCGACAACATTTTGCAAATATGCAAAAAAATACTCAATACTGCATCTTTTATTGATAATAATTAAAATGAAAATGTACCTTTGCATAAATATGGAGGCGATTACAAAATATTTTACAAATCTTAATGCGGTTCAGCTGAAGCAATTTCAGGAGATGAAAGAATTGTACGGCTATTGGAACGAGAGGATTAATTTGATTAGTCGCAAAGATTTCGATTCCTTTTATTTGCATCATGTGTTGCATTCGTTGAGCATTTGTAAAATTATAAGTTTTACCGATAATACAAAAATTATTGATGTCGGCACAGGTGGCGGGTTCCCCGGAATACCTTTGGCTATAATGTTTCCTAATTGCGATTTTGTTTTGGTAGATTCTATTCAAAAGAAAACCAATGCAGTCAAGCAGATAGCTGCCGATTTGAGTTTAAAAAATGTAGAAGTCATAACCGGTAGAATTGAAGAAATGGATATCAAGTCGCATTTTGTTGTAAGTCGTGCCGTTACTCAATTGCCTGTTTTTGTAAAATGGATTAAGGGGAAAATTGTCAGCGAAAATTTTAATGAGCTGAAAAACGGTATTTTGTACCTAAAAGGAGGTGATTTTGAAGACGAAATTAAAAAAATAAAAAATAAAGTTGTGCAATATCCAATTTCCGATTTCTTTGCAGAACCGTATTTTGAGACCAAAAAAATTGTATATATAAAAGCGTAGAATAAAAAACCACAAAACAATGACAAAAAAAGTAATATTATTTTTAATTATAATTATCATTTCGCTAAGTTCCACAAGCTGTCTGACTTGCGAAAAGAAAGAGTACGTTTTTCAGGTTTTAAAGGACAATAAAATACGTCTGACAATCAAATATTTAAATATTTTTTCATCGCTGATTGATTCGGTTCAGGAAATAGACCACGATTACGACGAGTTGATAAACATGTGGTTGGAAGGCGACAAAATTGAAAGAGATTTTCCAAAAGCAAAGAAAGTGAAAAAGCGTTTGTATGTGGAAAAAGGCGAGCTTAACGGCGAGATAACAATGACTTTCGATAACTATCAAGATGCGCGTTTGTACCGATATTTAAACAACGATTTTTTCATGTTCAGCATGTCGTCGGTTAACGACGATGGCGAAAATTTCTTTCAATCAAACGGTGATTTTGGTGGCGATATGATGCCGGTGGTTTTTTGGTCGAAGGAAGAAAAAATACTGAGGCTAGTTACAAAAATTGCAACACCCGACTCAACCTGCGTCAGTATGGCAAGCATGTGGGAAAATAGATACAAAAAGAGGCGAATTTCGGCTCCTTAAACTAGAACGAAAGCCCCAACGAGACGTAAACAGCTGAATGTTTTACGTCCGGAAAAGTATATTTGTTGCCAAGAATGGTGTTTTCTTTTCCTAATGTTTTCACACCGTAGTTGTATCTAAGCGATAGCTCCAGACTTCTACTAACTAACGAAGCTCCAAAAGCCAAACCGTAGTCCAATTCGTTGAGATTAACTTTTTTAAAGTCATCTTTTACCTGAGCTACTATATTGTTGTTATCGCTATTGCTTGTAAGTGATTTTTTATTAATAAGATACGAAAAATACGGTCCGGCATGCACATGGAGAATATCTATAATTGCAATGTCAAGTAAAACAGGCAATTCAATGTAGTCGGTCGATGATGTAGTGTTAATTTCCACATTACCAAATTTCGACATTTCTATTTTCGAGCCTTTTTGAGTGTATAGTAGTTCAGTTTGTAGCGATAAAAGACTAACTACAGGCAAACGCAAATATACTCCTGCGTTGAAGCCATATTTTAAGTTTTCATCATCAATTTTTTCGTCATCCGAAAGGTAACTTGTGATGTTTAAACCGCCTTTTATACCGAATCTTACTTGCGAATTAGCAATCAATGTAGTAGTCGCTAATAATAAAACTAAAGCTATTTTTAAATATTTCATAGTACTCTGTTTTTAAGATTATACATAACTTACATACTTTTTGTGTTAATTTTAGTTAGTAAGTTTGTCCCATATTCGCTTATTTATTAGAAGTAAATTAATTTTATTGTCAGATAAGTTGTTTTATTAGCTTCAACCAAAAACTCGCATTCGTCCATTCGTGGCGACCTTGTAAGCACTTTAGGGTTAGTTGAAAAGCCAAAACCTTCTTTTGGAAGACCTATAACGTTGCTATTCATTTTTCCGTCATTATTTGCGTCGTGAAGTACGGCAATAGCATATTTACCGGGAGTTATATTTTCAAAAACGAATTTAGCCGTATTATCTTTATTTATTTCGGTACAACCTTTTTTGAAAAATAAATTATCATTGTTAAATCTGTTTGGAGAACTCTCGTAGAGAGCGATGAATAGTGAGCCCTTATCATTTTTTAGGTTTGTGAAATTTATTTCTACTTTTCCCAAATTTTGTGATATCAAAAGGGAAGGACAAAAAAACAAAAACACTAATATTGTCAGTATTGAAGATATTTTTGTGTTTATTTTCATAATTCAATTGTTTTTATGGTAAAATTCTGATTAAATATGATACAATAACTATTCCTTATTGTTAGAATAACGAAAATTAATATTTAATTATTATCTTTGTGAGATTAAAAAAAAACAGAGTCATGGAAAAAAAAGATAATAAAAACGTTATTGGTGTTGATATTGGAGGCACCCATATTACAGCTTGTGCAGTTGATGTTAATTCAGACAAAATTTTAAGTAAAACTAAAGTTGAAGCCGATATTGACAACAAAGCCGAAGCTGATGTGATAATAAATAAATGGAGTAGTGTAATTGAGAAGTGTTTTAACAAAACCGAAAATTGCAGCAATATCGTATGCGTTGCTATACCCGGTCCTTTTGATTACGCCAATGGAATAGGTTTGTACGAAGGCAACGACAAATATCCTTTGCTTAAAGATGTTAATATAAAACAAAAGTTGGAGCAGAGTTTAAGTAAATACGATATTGAGGTGCGTTTTGTTAACGATGCGTTGGCATTTGCTATTTCGGAAGCCAATACTGCGGAGGCAAAAGCTATAAGTAAGACTATTGTGCTAACCCTTGGAACAGGTTTCGGTTCGGCGTTTATGGATAATGGTTTGCCTGTATTGGAAGGTGAAACAGTCCCTGAGCACGGCTGTTTGTGGTATATTCCTTTCAAATCTGGTATTGCCGACGATTATTTCTCAACACGTTGGTTCGAAACATCGTACTATCACGTTTCGGGTGTTGAAATTGAAGGTGTTAAAATGTTAAATAATCTTGCACAAAAAGATATTGTGGCTAAGTCGGTATTTGAGAAAATGGGAACTAATTTAGCTGAATTTTTGCATCCGCACATAAAGCAGTTTGGAGCTGAACAAATTATTTTAGGCGGCAATATTGCCAAGGCAAATGAATTGTTTTTGCCGTCTTTTGTTGAGAAATTAAAAGAGTTTGAAATAGAAGTAAAAATTTTAATCACCAAACATTTTCAAGATTCGGCTATTATTGGAGTTACAATGTTGGCTGACGATTCGTACTACGAAAAAATTAAGCCAATGCTGAAAAATATGTAGTTTTGGGGATTGGTGTTTAGTGTTTTTTTACGATTTTACGACTTTAATGTACACTTATTTAGAATTGTTTTACTTTTGTTTAGTTGACAGAATATTAGATATTGTGGGGAAAATTGTAGCATTTCGTTTTAATGTCTTGCAGCAAAATCAACTATTGGCAGAGTAACAGCACAGATAAATTAAATATTAACACTTAAATATTATTGAAATGAAAAAACTGAAAATTATAGCAATTATTTTATTGTCATTTTGTTTTATTACAAAAGTTTATTCACAGAGTAGTATTTCCGTCCATGTAGGACCTTCTTTTCCCCTTTCTGACTTTGGCTTAAGTAAGATGATTGATGAAGATTCTGAAGAAGTCATTACGAATGAGGGTTGTGCTGCAATTGGTTTAAATGGCGGTTTGCAATACGTGTACACATTCTCGAAAATTGGATTAGGCGTATTTGGTGGCGTTGATTTTAACTATAACGGATTACAAAAAAGCAGTAGAAGAGATTTTGAAAGAATATTTGAAGAAGATGGCATTGATGATATCAAAATAGAATACTTTAAGTACGTCAATGTCCCAATAAGTGTCGGTTTGAATTATACTTATGAAGGTGATGGTATGATTGGAGTGTTTGCCAATGCGGGTGTAGCTCTTAACTTATTAAAAATGACCAACATGAAATTAAGTTCCGAAGTTGAAGAGGAAGCTTTAAAAGTTAAGATGGACTTAGCTAGCAATTTAGGATTTAAAGCTGGTGCCGGTATTTTATTCGCTAAAAAGTATTTCGTTTCTATCGATTACTATGGCTTAGGAAAACACGAGATTGACGGTGAAATCAAAGAAATGGAACGGGTGGATTTGATAGTAGGTTTTGATATTGAACGCAAAGTAGATTTGCTTACAGTGTCATTGGGAATTAGGTTCTAAAAACCAAGCTCAAAGCGAGCTTTTGCATAAGATCGTTAATAAGGATTACGAAGTTTTAGCTATGTTGCACACTAGCTTGAATTAAAACCTTGTTCAAAAATATAATGTGCGAGTGTGGTATTTTTTGTTTAAAATATTATACCTTTGCTATGTAGATTATTTGTTATATTGATAGTTAAGTGTAAGACAAATTATTTTTACAATGAATTTTGACACTATATTAAATTCAATAATTACAGCAACATCAAT
Source organism: Lentimicrobiaceae bacterium (assembly GCA_028697555.1). NCBI lineage: Bacteria > Pseudomonadati > Bacteroidota > Bacteroidia > Bacteroidales > Lentimicrobiaceae > Lentimicrobiaceae bacterium. The sequence goes on from JAQVEX010000013.1 coordinate 5,863, forward strand.
TTTAGTGGCTGTTGGGTTTCCTTTTATTATACTTATTACTACAAATCATAAGAGCCGTAAAGAAAGATTACTCATTGAAATAAAAACTTATTATCCAAGATTAAATGCTTTTAGAGAGTTAATTTCTAAAGTGTCAGCAACAGGAATTGTTGATAATTATGATAGGTTAAAACAAAAAGCAAAAAAGGAAGAGGGAAAGAAAGAAATTGAAAAAAAAGAATCGTATGGTTTTTATAGAGCAATTGACTATATTTCAAAAGAATATAGTAAAGATTGTCTAAGTGAATCTATTCACTATAGAATATTCAATTTTGAAGAGATACAAAAATATCATTCATATGCAAATACAATATGGTATGATATTAACTGCCGAACAGACATTGTTAAAGAATTGAATACTTCTCAATTTTCCCAAATGTCGCCATTTGAGAGAGGAAGAATGCAAGAGATAATATTGTCAATAAATCCAAAATATAAAGATGATGAAATTACAATTGGATTAATAGCTAAGGTTGCTGGAGATATAGAAATGGAAGTAATTTATCCGCTTTTATATTTGACACAAAAATATGAAGAACCAATACCACCATTAGTAAAAAAGCTCTTTTTTACTTTATCTTCATCATTACTCGTCGGTGTGATAATTCCTTTGTTTATGATGCAATATATGTATTTAATGAAGTTATGGATGTTAATTAGCATAGTGTCTTTAATTACTATCTTTTATTCTTTGATAGTTATTTTTACGGGTAAGTACATTTGGAGAAATGGAAAGAATTAATATTGCTTTAAAAACACAAAAAATGAAAAAAATATTTATACTCAGTTTAATTATTAGCTTTTTAGTTCCAAGCTTAAAATCTCAAGTTCGTATAAAAATGCAAAGAGAAGGAGGGGTTTATACAATGCCATGCACAGTCAATGGATTGAAATTGCGTTTTATTTTTGACACAGGTGCCAGTAATGTTTCATTATCTCTTTCGGAGGCAATATTTATGTTAAAAAATGGGTACTTGGAAGAAAGTGATTTACACGGATCATCATTATCTCAAATTGCAAATGGAGATATTATAGAAAACACAACAGTTAATTTAAAAGAAATCGAAATAGGAGGAATAAAAATTTATAATGTTGAGGCAGCAATAATACATAATCTTTCCGCACCACTTTTACTTGGGCAATCTGCTATAAATAAATTAGGAAAAATACAACTTGATGGAGACGAGTTATTAATTATAGATAGCGATATTGTACCCGATAATTATAAATGCGAACTTGCTTCATCGTTAATTGAAGCAGCAAAAAAACATTATTATGATGATTTATATGCTTTAGCAGCACATACTTACGTAAAAGCTTATAATTTGTGTCCTAGTGTATTTTCGGAACCTGATATATGCTTCATGGGGCAGTCTTATTATGAAATGGAAGATTATGAAAACTCAATAAAATTTCTAAGTATGTGGCTTGAGCTTACCCAGGATGATGATGTATATCAGTATTTTCCTATTATGACAATAGCTAAATCGTATATGGTATTGGAAAATTATACAAAAGCGGAAATTTTTTATGAAAAAGCTTTTTCAATTGCTAGGGATGATCTTGACAGAAAAATGGGTTGTTTTGGTTTAGGTATTTTATACTATAAAAAAAAGTCATATTATAAATCAATAGATCATTTCAATGAAAGCCTTGATTATTACCTTAGATATAAAAATATTAATGATTTTGGTGAAGTACTTAGGAAAGCATATAAGGGTGAATTTGTAGATAAGCAAATCGGAGAAATTCTTTATAATATTGCCATGAATAATTTAAAACTAGGCGAAATTGATAAAGCTGAGGAGCTTTTGTATGATGCAGGACGTTTTGGTCATTCTGAAGCAAAGAATTTATGTAAAAAATACGGAATAAGTTTTAAACTTGTAGAATAACAGGGTGCTAACCAAAATAGGATATACAAATAAAAATGGAGAATAAAAAAAAGCTCACAATCCTATACTGTATAGGTGGTTGGATGTGCATAATGTTTATTTCCAAGTATTTTACGCAAAATCCATTTGAACCCAAATACAGCAACCTCCTAAAAATTCGGCTTCAAAGCGTACTTCAAGTAGTATTGTTCAATTTTGTTTACTGCTGTTTCGGCGTCGTCAACAAGTTCGTAAATATCTATATCTTTTTGGCTTACAGTGCCTTTTTCAAGCAATACTTCGTTAATCCAATCAACAAGACCGCCCCAGTAGCTTTTTCCAACTAAAATAATAGGGAATTTTACCATTTTGTGAGTTTGGATAAGAGTAATAGCTTCGAAAAGCTCGTCAAGTGTGCCGAAACCTCCTGGCAATACAATATACCCTTGAGAATATTTTGTAAAAATCAGCTTTCTGACAAAGAAATAATCGAAATTCAGAAGTTTATCGTTGTCAATAAAGGGGTTACCGCCTTGTTCGTGGGGCAGATTTATAGTAAGTCCGACAGACTTGCCACCGCCGAAGTGTGCTCCTTTGTTTGCAGCTTCCATTATTCCGGGTCCACCACCTGAAATAATTCCAAATCCTCTTTTGGTCAGAAGGTAAGCAATTTCTTCAGCAAGTTTGTAATATTGATTGTCGGGTTTTAGGCGCGCCGACCCAAAAATAGAAACGCAAGGACCTATGCGAGCCATTTTTTCAAATCCTTCAACCAATTCGGACATTATTTTAAACACCGACCACGAGTCAGTCGATTTTATCTCCGTCCAATCTTTAGGAGTTATAGCATCTATAATTCTTTCGTCTTCCGTTTTAAATGTTTTTGAATCGCTCATAATAAAAATATTAGTTTATTTGACAATGTACGGCTTTAAGTATTTTGCCGTGTAATTATTTTTAACTTTAATAATTTCTTCGGGTGTTCCTTGTGCAGTAATGGTTCCGCCATTGTTGCCGCCTTCGGGACCCAAATCTATAATGTAGTCGGCTATTTTAACAACATCAAGGTTGTGCTCAATAACAACGACCGTATTTCCTTTATCGACTAACTTTTGCAATACATTAAGCAATATTTTAATATCTGCGAAATGCAGACCGGTTGTCGGTTCATCTAGCAAATATAAGGTGTTTCCGGTATCTTTTTTACCCAACTCGGTTGCTAGTTTAATACGCTGAGCTTCGCCACCCGAAATAGTAGTTGAAGGTTGCCCTAAAGTAACGTAACCCAAACCTACATCATTAATTACTTTTATTTTTGAATAAATATGTGGAATGTTTTCGAAGAAAGAGCAGGCATCTTCAACCGTCATCTTTAGCACGTCGTTTATGGATTTGCCTTTATATCTGATTTCGAGAGTTTGCTTGTTGTATCGTTTTCCGTTGCAGGTTTCGCAATTGACGTGTACATCGGGCAGGAAGTTCATTTCAATAGTTTTTACACCTGCACCCGAACAGGTTTCGCATCTGCCACCTCTGACGTTAAAAGAAAATCTGCCGGGCTTGTATCCTCTAATTTTAGCTTCTGGAGTTTCGGCATACAGTTTTCTGATATCGTCAAAAACGCCGGTGTAAGTAGCCAAATTTGAGCGTGGAGTGCGTCCTATAGGCGATTGATCGACTTTGATTACTTTATTAATGTTTTTAACTCCTTCAATCGACTTGTAAGGCAATGGCTGTCTTATTGAACGATGCAATGTTTTACTTAAAATTGGATGCAAAGTATCGTTAATAAGTGTTGATTTTCCGCTACCCGAAACTCCCGTAACGCAGATAAATACACCCAAGGGAAGAGTCAGAGTAATATCTTTTAAATTGTTTCCGTTTGCTCCTTTAATCACAATTTTATCTTCTCCAATTTTTCTTCTTTTTTTAGGGACGGGTATTTCTTCCGTACCTTTCAAGTATTTTCCGGTGATTGAATTACTGTTTTCTATATCGCTGATGTTTCCTTTTGCTACAATTTTACCGCCGTGGGTTCCGCCTCCGGGACCTATATCCAAAATAAAATCGGCGGCTCTCATCATTTCTTCGTCGTGTTCAACAACAATTACCGAGTTGCCTGCATCTCGCAGTTGTTTTAATGAATTTATAAGTTTAATATTATCACGCTGATGCAGCCCTATGCTGGGTTCGTCTAAAATGTACATGACGCCAATCAGTTTAGAGCCGATTTGACTTGCCAACCTAATTCTTTGAGTTTCGCCGCCTGAAAGACTGTGTGCCGGACGGTTTAAGGTCAGATAATCAATCCCTAAATCAAGCAAAAATTGTATACGTTTTTCTATTTCGCCTATGATTTCGTTTGCTATGAGCAATTTCTTTTCGGACAAGTTGTTACGCAAGTCGGCAAACCAATCGCGCAGCGTTAAAACGTCCATTTCCGATATTTCCGAAATATTCTTATCGTTTATTTTAAACAAAAGACTGTCGGGTTTGAGCCGTGTGCCGTTACATACAGGACATTTTATTGTGTTGGTAAATTTTTCAGCCCAACTTTTCATCTTTAGCGATGTGGTTTCTTCAACCTGATTGTTGATGTAATACGCAATGCCCTTAAAATTAAGCTGATACGAACTTGTTATACCCAAATAGGCATTGTGTTCTTTGATGATTTCGTCGGTGCCGAACAAAATCTTATCGATTATTTCGGGCGGGATTTGTTTTATTTTTTTGTCAATACTGAGATTGTATTTATCTAAAATAAGTTCAATTTGTTTAAAAATCCATGAGTTTTTATATTTGCCAATGGGCGATATTCCACCGTTTCTGATGCTTAACTCGTCGTCGGGGATTACCTTTTTTATATCAACATCTACTATATAACCAATACCTTTGCAGTTGGGGCAGTAGCCGTACGGAGTATTAAACGAAAATAAATTCGGCTCAGGATTTTGGTATGATAAGCCACTTTCAGTGTCAATAAGGTTTAGACTGTAAAATTGGGCTTTATTTGTTTCGGTTTCGATAATCAAAATGCTATTGTCTCCCATTTCCAAAGCCGTATTTATCGACCTTGTCAATCTTCTTTCCGTTTGTTCAGAAACTGTCAGATTGTCGATTTCAATTTCTATGTTGTGCGTAACGTATCTGTCAAGCTGCATTCCTTGTATTAAATCGACAATTTCGCCGTCAATTCTGGCTTTAAGGTAACCTTTTCGTCTCGACTGCTCCAACTGCTCTCTGTAATGTCCTTTCCTGCCTGTAACAATTGGAGCAAGGATTTTAATGTTTTTGTCGAAATAAGTCTCAGAAATTAAGTCAATGATTTGACTACTAGTATATTTGACAAGTTTATTTCCGGTTGTAGGCGAGTAGGCATCGGCGATACGCGAATATAAAAGACGAATAAAATCGTAAATTTCGGTAATTGTACCAACGGTTGAACGCGGATTTTTATGCGTTGTTTTTTGCTCAATTGCAATAACCGGACTAAGTCCTCTAATGCTGTCAATATCCGGTCGTTCCATAGAACCAATATATTGTCGCGAGTAAGCCGAAAATGTTTCCAAGTAACGTCTTTGTCCTTCGGCATAAATAGTATCAAAAGCTAAGGACGATTTTCCGCTTCCGCTCAAACCCGTGAACACAACCAACTTGTTTAAAGGAATTTCTACGTCAATATTTTTTAGGTTATGGACTTTTACTCCTTTAATTTCAAGATTTTTTATTGCCTTAGAATTTTCTTTTATGCCTTCGGATCTCATTAATTACAAATTTTTTAGTACTGTCATTCGTTGAAAATTTCATCAGGATTTTCAGTTTCTAATAAAAGTGTGTCGTAGTTGAAATATTCTTTCTTTGGCAATAAAATATTATACGATAATTTTTCGGGATTGTCCATTTTGGTCGAACGAATCCAAGGGTTTAGCTCTTTAAGTATAAGATAATTGGTATTATGTTCTTTTGCAAAATTTATCCAATTAGAAATCGACGAATCTACCGAAACCTGATAAGTAGGGTAGTCGGGGTATAGGTCAACGTTTCGCAAGTAAAATCCGAAGTTGGTAGGCGAGTTGTAGATAAATTTTATAGCGATAATTCTGTACAAATACCTCATAGTTTCTTCGGGCAATACCATGTTGTAGTAGTCGTTGGTGCCTTGTCTTTCCATCTCTTTCAAAATACGGTTTTCGCCGGCATTAAAAGAAGCAGCAACCAAAGTCCAAGAGCCTAACATATTGTAATGCGATTTAAGCATTCTGCAGGCAGCATTTGTAGCTTTAACAAGGTCGTAGCGTTCGTCAACTTGGTCATCAACTCGCAATCCGTAGCGACGGGCTGTTGCGGGCATAAATTGCCAAAACCCTGCTGCACCGCGTGGCGAAACATCGTATTTAAAACCGCTTTCTATCATTGCAATGTACTTAATATCGTCGGGGACATTGTTTTGCTTTAATATAGGTTCGATGATTTTAAAATATTTCCGCGATTTTTTGAGCAAAAGCAGGGTAGAAGAGTGCCAATAAGTATTTACCGACATTTCTCTGTCTAAGCGTTCTCTGACGTGATAAATTCCTAATGGTAACTCTTCGTCGCAAAATTCGGCTGTCGACGGCAATACTATTCCATAGACTTTATTGCTATGCATAAAAGCCTTGTGATAGTCTTTGTCGGAATCGGTTTTTCGAAGTTTGTAACTGCTGTAAAAACCTTGTAGCGAAGCTGCGACTAACAAAATCAATATTATTAATATCCTTTTTTGCACTATTTGTTATTTGTTTTAAAATATTTCTGCCTGTTTAAGAGTAACGGCTTGCTTATCTTTTTCAGATATAATAAAGTCACCGTCGCTTTTTTTGAATTTATCCCAAGTAATATTTATATCCGGATCGTTCCAAATAATAGCTCTTTCCGATTCTTTGTTGTAGTAGTTTGTACATTTGTAGCAAAATACGGTGTTATCCGCAAGAGATAAAAAAGCGTGAGCAAATCCCGCAGGAATCCAAAGTTGATGTTTGTTGTCTTCAGTAAGTTCGAAAGCTACCCACTTTAAAAATGTAGGCGAATTTCGACGAATATCAACAGCAACATCTACAACAGCACCTTTTAATACTCTAACCAACTTGCCTTGTGCGTAGGGGTTAAGCTGATAGTGCAAACCGCGTATTACGTTAGCTTTCGACATAGATTCGTTGTCCTGAACAAAATCGGCATTGCAAACCAACTCTTTAAACTTTTTATCCTGAAACGACTCAAAAAAATATCCTCTATCGTCTCTGAAAATAGTCGGTTTTATAAGTTTTACTTCGGGTATGTCTGACGAAATTATCTCCATAAACTATAGATGTATTGCTTTGTTATACGCATTTTCAATAGCTTCAACAATTCCCTCGTTTATTGTTGGGTGCGGATGCACGGCTTTAACAATATCGTGAGCTGTAAGATTGTTTTCTATAGCTAAAACCATTTCGGCTATAAGTTCTGTAACATTGTAGCCAACAAGGTGTGCACCAAGCAATTTATCGGTTTTTTCGTCGATGACAACTTTTACCATACCGTCTCTAACTCCTACTGCTGTTGCTTTACCCGATGCAGTAAATGGAAATTTACCAACTCTCACACTATAACCTTGTTCAATGGCTTTTTTCTCCGAAAGTCCGGTTGATGAAACTTCGGGAATTGTGTAAATACAGCCTGGTATGTTGTTGTAATTTACAGGATTAACTTCTTGTTTTGCAATGTAATTAACACAAGCCAAGGCTTCGGCTGATGAAATGTGAGCCAATGCAGGTCCCGGAATTACGTCGCCTATGGCGTAAATGCCATCAACATTGGTTTTGTAGTTTTTATCGACAATTATTCTACCTTTTTCTACGTTTATTCCTAATTCTTCCAAACCGATATTTTCAATATTGGCACTTATACCAACAGCCGATAGAACTATGTCGCATTCAACTTGTTCGTCGCCTTTTGCGGTTTTTATGGTAACGTTGCATTTGTTGTTTTCGTTGATATCAACACTTTCGACAGTTGCAGAAGTCATAACTTTAATTTTCGACCTCTTGAAGTTTCGTTCAAGAATCCTAGCAATTTCTTCATCTTCGGTAGGCACTATTTGTGGCATAAACTCGACAAGCGTAACCTTGACGCCTATGGTGCTGAAAAAATACGCAAATTCGCTTCCAATGGCTCCAGAGCCGACAACAACCATACTTTCGGGCTTTTCTTTAAGAACAAGAGCCTCGCGATAGCCTATAATTTTTTTACCGTCTTGTTTTAGGTTAGGTAGCTCTCTAGACCTTGCTCCAGTAGCAATGATGATGTTTTCGGCTTCTATTGTTGTGGTCTCGCCGGTATTTAGTTTTACTTCAACAGAAGAATTGGTTTTGAGTTTTGCAAAACCTTCGTAAATGTCAATTTTATTTTTATCTAACAGAAATTTAACGCCTTTGCTCATGGTTGAAGAAACATCACGACTTCTGTTTACCATTTTCTCCAAATTTGCAACCGGCTGAGTTTCAATGTCAACTCCGTAGTTGCCGGCATTTGCAGAGTCTTTATAGACTTGTGCACATTTCAAAAGGGCTTTTGTGGGAATGCAACCCCAATTAAGGCAAATTCCGCCTAATTCGCTTTTTTCAACTACTGCGGTTTTAAGTCCAAGTTGTGCCGAACGTATGGCAGCAACGTAACCGCCGGGTCCACTTCCAATTACTAGTATATCGTATTTCATAATTATTACTTTTTTATGTTATTTATAAATAAATTCTTCATCATCATATCTTATGCTTAGTTTATTGCCTTCATCTTTGTTAGTTTCGCAATAGCCTATAATTTTGGCATCTATATTAAATTGCTTTGCAATAGAAATAATATTATTGGCAGCAACCAACGAATGTGTATAAATTTCCATTCTGTGTCCCATGTTAAAGACTTTAAACATTTCGTAAAGCGGAGTGCCGGATTCTTGCCTGATTAGCTCAAAAAGTGGCGGTATTTCGAATAAATTATCCTTAACAACGTGAATGTTTTCGACAAATTTTAAAACCTTAGTTTGAGCTCCACCGGTGCAATGTATTATTCCATTGATGTCGGAGAAGTTTTCGGCAAAAATCGCTTTCATAACAGGAGTGTAGGTTCTGGTTGGCGAAAGTATCATTTTACCAACATTAACGCCGTCAATGCTTGTGCTGTCGTTTATAAGTTTTGAACCGCAGTAAACCAAATTTTCGGCTATGCTATTATCGTAACTTTCGGGATATTTTTTTGCGTAATAATTGCTAAGCACGTCGTGGCGAGCAGAAGTCAGTCCGTTGCTACCCATGCCTCCGTTGTATTCGTCTTCGTAATTAGCCTGACCGAAAGATGCAAGACCGACAATAATATCGCCGTGTTGTATGTTGTTTTCAATAATTTGATTTCGTTTTACGCGTGCCGTAACGGTACTATCAACTATTACAGTTCTGACAAGGTCGCCGACATCGGCTGTTTCGCCACCGGTTGAATAAATATTTATTCCCAGACTTCTCAATTTTTCTAAAAATTCTTCGGTTCCGTTTATTATTTCGGAAATAACTTCGCCCGGGATAAGATATTTGTTTCTGCCTATGGTTGACGAAAGCAATATATTATCGGTAACGCCTACGCATAAAAGGTCGTCGATGTTCATAACAACTGCATCTTGAGCAATGCCTTTCCACACCGACAAATCGTTGTTTTCTTTCCAATAAATATAAGCCAAACTCGATTTGGTTCCGGCTCCGTCGGCGTGCATAATGTTGCAATATTCGGGGTCGTTGCCCAAATAGTCGGGGACAATTTTGCAGAAGGCATTTTCGTAAAGTCCCTTATCTATATTTTTTATTGCATTATGAACATCAGTTTTGCTTGATGAAACACCGCGTAAGTCATATTTATTGGTTTCCATTATCTTTTTGCTTATTGAAAAATAATCTGATTTTTTTCGTAATTAATATTGAAAGCACCGAACTTGCGGAGTATCTTTCTATTAATCACCAACTCGTAATTAAGCTTATGGTTTACTTCCGTTTCGATTTCAAAAGCAGAGTTGTCGCCTAAATTAATTTCGGCAATGTACAGTATAGCTTTGTTTGCAACGGTATTTTCGCCGATAATTTTTTCCGGGTCTCCTTCAAAATCGTATTTACCAATTGCACCCGACCTCAATAACATTAGCACGGCATCTAACGATATTTGAGCCACGTCAAACTCATCGTTGAGAGTTATTTTAAGAGTTTTACCGTTCACAATACCTGTAAAGCTAATGCTGTGGTCTGGATTTTCAGTAAACTGAATATTTTTAACTTCCGGATTAAGCTCTATACTTACAGCTTTAGAGAAGCTGGAGATGTCTTTGTTTTGTTTTTTGGGAACAAAATCTTTGCTAAGAATTCTAAACTCGGTACGACGGTTAAGTTCGTGAGCTTTTTCCTGCAATTCTTTGCTTTCCAACGAGTTGATAAATTCTTCGGTAAGTTTGGTTCCGGCTTTAAAGGTAAAATCGTTGTATATACGGTCTTCGCTTAGTGTTCGTGGCACTCTTTCGCCGTAGCCTTTAGCAACGAGTCTATCTGGGTCTATACCTCTTTCTATCAAATAATTTACAACCGATTCGGCACGTTTTTGCGATAAAATATCGTTGCTTTCTTCGGAACCACGCAAGTCGGTGTGCGAAGCCAATTCGATTATAATTGTTTCGTTTTCGTCTAAGGTTCTAATTAATCCTTGTAACGAGTCTTGATATTGCGGTTTTAAATCCCACTTAGCCAAATCGTACAAAATATCCGGTAACACAATAGGTTTGTCGGGTATTGGTTCCAAATTGAAATTAATTACAAAGTCGGTGTCAACTTCAACATCGACAGTAGTTTCTTTGGCTTTCTTGTTGAAGTAGTTAGGCTTTTCACAAACCAAATCGTATGTGGTGTTTGGTTTAATTTGTGATTTACTGAAACTATAAAAACCTTTTGCGTCAGTTTTAGCCTGAACAGTTGTTCCGTCGCTACCAATCAGCTTGATAATGGCGTTAGGAACAAATTGCAATGAATTATCGTCTTTAACTATTCCCGACAGGGTATAAACGACCGGCGGATTATCAAAGAAGTAGATATCATCTCCACCTCTACCGCCTTTTCTATTTGAGCAAAAGAAACCTTGGTCTAATTCGGGATGGAAAATAATTGCAAAGTCGTCGTAGTTGGAGTTTATAGGAGCTTTGACATTAACTGGTTTAGTCCATTTCCCGTTTGAAAATTTTGTTACGAAAATATCCAAGCCACCAAGTCCGGGATGCCCGTTTGATGCGAAATATAAAGTACTGTCGTTTCTCATAAATGGAAACATTTCATCTCCGGGAGTATTAATAACATCTCCCATATTTCGTGGTTTAGAAAATTCGGAGTTCACATTTTTTCTGGTAGCGTACCAAAGGTCTTTTCCACCAACGCCGTTTTTCAAATCGGAAGTGAAAAACAACACCAATTCGTCGGGCGAAAGAGCAGGAGTGCCGAACACGGTGGAACTATCGCCACCTAAGTCAATAACAATAGGCTCCGACCAATTTTTTCCAACTCGCTTGCTCACCATAATTTTACAGCCTTGCAACTCGTCGTCTTTTTTGGTGCATCTGGTAAAATACAGCTGATTAAACTTTGAGTTCAAATGCGGGTTTCCTTCGTTAGCTTCGGTGTTGATAATTTCGTTGTTGTCGATTAAAACCGGCGTCGACCACTTTCCTTTTGGGTCTATTTTTGTAATAAACAAGTCCGAAAAGTTTTCGTTTGTCCAATCGTCGGTGTATTTTCCGGTAGCTTCGTCTCTTGTAGAAGTAAAAATTAGAGTGTTGTACAGTTTGTCGGCGTACGTAGGCGAGAAGTCGGAATAGCGTGAGTTGATGCTTTTTATGGTTTCAATATTGTATTTCGATTTGTTATCCATCCAAACATCAGCCGAATCGCATGTTATAATGCCGTTATGACCTAACGGACTATCGGGGACGGCTTCTGCATATTTTTCGAAAAAAGGTTTCGCTTCGCTGTATTTTTGATTCATCACAAGCATTTGAGCCAAGTACAAATATGCCTGCGGGTTTTCTTTGGCATAGTTGCCTTTAATTATGCGTTTGTACGCAGGTATTGCTCGGCGATAATTATTTGTAATGCGGTAGCATTCAGCCATTTTAAAGCCAATGTATTCCTTTTCAGGTTTTATTTTGGCTTTAGAATATGCTTTTCGATAACGTTTTGCAGCTTTATTGTACTGCATGTTGTCGAACGCTTCTTCGGCTATTCGCATATGTCTGCTTTGTCTCGACTGTGCATCGACGCTTGTAGCTGCTATCAATAATGTTATTAGTAAAACACTTATTTTTATCTTCATTGTTTATTGTTTTCGTTTAGATATAAACGTTTGTTATAATGTTTTGTTTTACAAAAGTACTAAACACTTCTTAATTATGTATCTTATTCGGTGTTTTAGATGTAAATTTAATGCTAAAATTTACTAATCGTATAGTTTTAATAAATGATAAGTATTGCCGCAGTGGTTCAAAAATTTTATAAAATCGCTCCAACTTGTACTTATCGATGCAGTGTTTACGCATGGGTGAAAACTTATTCTTTCGACATTGGCAAGATTTTCGTCGATGAAAACTACGACGTGCTTTTCGGTGTCGTTTATTAAGCCGTACGGAGTAACCGAACCGGGTTTTACGCCTAAGTATTTGTCCAATCTTTTTTCTGAAGCAAACGTGAGTTTACCTTGTTTTAAACGTTTTTCCAAATCGGTAATATCAAGTCTTTGCTGATGTTCGATTATTACAAGATAGTGCTTGTTACCTTTGTGATTTCTGAAAAAAATATTTTTGCAATGAACGGCTTTGTCATTTTCCCAATATTGTCTGGCTATTTCAATGGTTGGAGCTTCGGGATGCTCCATGTAGCCGTATTTTATATTCAGATTTTCTAATATTTCGTAAAGTTTTGGATTTCCTCTCATATTTATGCAAAAAGGCTCATTATCATCAGTTTGATAATGAGCCTGGTAAAAGTTTAAATTATGTTACAAAGTTTGGTCGTCTATAGTAGCATCGGGTGCATTTTTCATAACAGATTTAATACCGTTATTCATACCGGCTTCAGCTTCGTACAACTGGCTCGAACCTACTACTTGTCCGTTTGTGGCTTTCACAACAAAATGAAACTTGCCGTTTTTTGCAGTTTTTGTCTCAAATCTTTCGGCAGCTGCATTTTTACGAACCGATTCTACACCGTTCATGCACGATTGCTTTGTTTTGTAACCTTCGCTCGATAAAATAATTTGACCGTTGTCGGCTAATAAATTAAACTGAAATTCGCCGTCTTTTCTTGTTGAAATAACAAATTTTCCCATAGTTATTATAAATTAAGAATTAATAAATGATACTGATTGCTACGCAAGTTTCGTACCAAAAAGTCAGACAATTACATTATTAAAATGTTATTTCCTTCTCTTTTTTACCGTGTTAATTTTAAAAATTCGGTAAATCAGGCTGTAGCCTGCTAATGCGGTTATTGCAATTATTATAGCCAAAATTATTAATACAATTCCGGTTTTAGAAGCAAGAATATCGCTGTATAACAACACAACAAAAATTATTAAAGCAATTAATAAGCGAATGGTTTTGTCGGTATTTCCAATGTTTTTTTTCATAAGTATAAAATTTTATCCTTTATTTAAAATTTTTTTCAGTGCACCATCAATTGTGGGGTATTGAGTGATGTAAATTTTCACTTTTCTGTTGGTAAGTCTTTCCAAATTTTCTTCCTGTTCCGATAAATTTGCTGCCTTTGCTTGTAGTATTGCTGGTTTTAGATGTTCGCGAAGTGCCAACTCGTTAAGGTTTTTCACAATTTCTTCCTTATCAATTTTTATAGACGGATCAATAGAAGCTTCTCTTATTTGATTTATAGTACTGTTGTCGATGGTGATATAAGTGAGCTCTAGCGAAGCATGTATTTCTATAAGGTCTTTTTTTACCACAAATTTAGTGTTTATCGTGTCGGCTAAGTCGATGTGAAAACCTATTCTTCCTCTTGCCGATGTTATAACTTTTTCCTGAAAGGTGAGAAAATCTAAATTAAAATATTTTTTTTCCTTTTCGGCAACGTTGTTAATTACAAAATCTTGCTCCCAAATAACCAATTTAGCAGCTGCTCGCAGCTTTTCCAAAACAATAATATTGTTAACGCTTTGTTTCGATTCGCTTAGTTTTATACTCGAAAGTTTTACAACAAAAACAATCAATATTATTGCTATTATTAGAAATAGTACAGCTTTTGCGTAATTGCTTAATTTTTTCATCATAATTGTTTACAAATTTTCCGAATCGGTTTCGGTGTTATTGTTTGTTTTTACCTTTGTTACCATATACTGTGCGTGCGAGTAGCTCACAATTTTGACCTGTTCGTTTTTTTCGATATAACCTACCATTGCAGTTGCATCGATAATTTCATTACCAACTTTGATTTTTCCTGACGGACGTAGGTCTGTGTAGGCAACACCTGTTTTGCCTATTTGCGTTTCGGTGTTTTTGGGAGCCGAATAGTAGCCAAAGTCTTTGTTTTGTTCTTCGCTAAGCGATAATGTTCCGAAAATTGTTTTGCCACCAAATAATTTTTTAGCAATAAAAAACGAAAAAATAATAGAAGTAAACGACGCAATAATTACAATAGCAAACGCTTTAAATATTTGTATGGAAGCATTTACCGGAAATTTGAAATAAAAATTGTCAATCATAGCAAAAGCTAAGCCTGCAACCATAAGTGTAATACCCGATATGCCGAAAACTCCAAAACCTGGGAAAGCAAATATTTCTATCGCCAGCAAAATCACTCCTATGACGAAAATTACAATTTCCCAATTGGCTGCCAAACCTTCAATGTATAAAGGTGCAAAGTACAATAACGCACCAACAGCGGCAATTACTATAGGAAATATAGCTCCAGGCGATTGGAATTCTAAATATATTCCGCCTATTATCATCATGATAAGTATTCCGGAAACTATACTGTTTGTCAGAAATTCTATCACCGAGTCCATTGCCTTAATTTCCTGGTGGACTATTTTATGCTGTTCAGTTTTGGCAAATTCTAAAATTTCGTCCATGTTTTCGGTTATGGCGTCGCAATATTTAACTTTAAGAGCTTCGTCAGCAGTTAGGGTAAGAATTTTACCTTTTTCCGAAACACCTTTAACTTCAACATCTTCATCGACCATAGCTTGAGCTATATCAGGGTTTCTGCCTTTGGCTTCGGCTGTACTTCTCATCAACGAACGCATGTACGATTGGTACTTATCGGGAACTTTATCGCCTTTTTGGTCGACTACGGTTGCTGCTCCCATGTTAGCTCCTTGTCGCATAAAAATACTATCGGCAGCTATTGATATCAATGCTCCCGCCGATGCAGCGTTATTGTCGATAAAAACCCAAAAAGGAATTTTTGAATTAAGTATCGCAGTTCTGATGCTGTCGGCTGCAACTAACTGACCACCGTAGGTGTTAAGTCGTAATAAAATAACATCGGCTTTAATCTCATTGGCTTCCTTTAAGGCTTTTTGAGTTCGTCTGACGGCTGCCTTTGATATTTCATTGTCGATTGTGTACGTGTAAATCAGCGTAGTGTCCGATGTTCGAGCTATCGAAATATTTGCTATTCCGCCGATTAGCAATAGTATTAAGATAGTGTTTTTTATTAGCTGTTTTGTCATATTTAAGTGTAAGTCAATTAGTTAGTATAATTGTATGTCTGTTGTTTTTCCCGATGATATTGTAAAAACTTTTTCCACATTATAAATTGTCGATTTTGAATTTTGCGGACGAAAAATTACCCTGTATTTGCCCGGCTGCATGTAAAGCGTTTCTAATGTTAAAGAGTTTTTAAGCGTGTAAATGTTTGTTAGTACATCGTTGCTGTAGCTTTGTATAATACCCGAACCTTGATAATTTTTTCGCAAGACTAATATTCCGGGTTCCGGAATTTCAATAGTTGTTGTGCTACTTTGTGCAATGTTTATATCTTTAATTTCTATTTTTGGTAAGGTGAAAATTTCAATATCGTAATCGCCAACAATAAAGTTGTGTTCGCGTTCAAAATTGTTTATCAATAAAGGCTTACAATCATTTGTGTGTGAAATTGCATAATTCAGATTTTGGGTGTAAAGGTTAGAAGTGTTCATCTTCAGTTTCAGCTTACCCTGTGGCGTATCTAAGGCAATAATATTATGTTTTCCGGGAGTAATTGTAACGTTTTCGATTTGTACCGGTGGAGTTGTGTGTGCAACAACCCTGTATGTTATCAAAGGGTCGATTACAATAGTGTCGGGTAAACCCCTATTGTTGAAAGTATGTATAAAATTGTAAACAATTCTTCCCGAAACTTGGTCGTAAAACGTAATACCTACATTTGTTTCGGTAGGTTTTTCGTTTATATCCAAAAGGTTTACTTGCGCCGTGGTTGAGTTTAACGTTTGAGAAATAATCACATTAAGGGCTTTTTTGAAATCTTCTTCCTTAGTTGCATCAAAGTAAGTTCCTACACAGTCGAAAGCTTCGTTAAAATCGTTGCCTATCCCGATAATAAAAGGTTTAAGAGCGATTCCGTTTTTCTGCAACATAGCCGAAACTGCACATGGGTCGCCGTTACATTCTTCTATTCCATCTGTTATTAAGATTATAATATTTCTAGAGTTTTCATCATCGGCAAAGTCTTTAACAGCTTGTTCCATAGCGAATGATAGGGGAGTTGTACCCCTTGCTTTTGAGCTTTGTAATTTCTGTTTAATTCTTTCAATATTATTATTGCCGAAAGGAACTTCCAATTTAGTGTCGTTACAAACCTGCGGTGGAAACTGATACTGATGTCCGTACAAACGTAGCGCTATTTGTGTATTTGGTACGCCTTTAATGCTATCTAAAAGTTCGTACATCAGTTTTCGGGCAATATTGAATTTCGAATCGCTTTGCCATCTACCAAGCATACTCTGCGAAGCATCGAAAATAAACAAAATACGTGTTACAGGTTTCGTTTTTTCAATATTTTCAACAGTTTGACTATGTGTATTTGTTGAAAATAAAGTCAGAAACAAAACAACAGCTACAGAGTATTTAATTGTTTTTTTTAACATCAAAATATATTAATAATCGCCTAAGGTTTCCTTTAACTGACTTAGAGCAATCTTAATTTCATCATCATTTGGCGGTGTGCCGTGCCATTTGTGGTTGTCGAGCATAAAGTCGACGCCTTGCCCCATATGAGTGTGCATTATAATAACAACGGGTTTGTTGCTGCTTTGTTGTTTTGCTTCGGTAAGAACTTTACGCATGTCGTCAAAGTTGTGTCCATCCATTTCCATAACATTCCAATGAAACGAAGTCCATTTGTCTCTAATACTTTCCAAAGCCATAACATCACTAACATCGCCATCAATTTGCTTGTTATTGTAGTCGATAACGGCAACAATATTTTTAACATTTTTAGCTCCGCCGTACATAATAGCTTCCCATATTTGCCCTTCCTGTATTTCGCCATCACCAATCAGGCAGAAAGTAACGCTATTATCATTGTTAAGCATTTTGTTTTGTGCCATACCCAAGGCAACCGACAAGCCTTGACCCAATGAGCCTGAAGCAATTCTGATTCCGGGCAAATTGAAGCTCGGAGTAGGGTGTCCTTGTAGGCGTGATTCTAATTTTCTGAATGTTGAAAGTTCGCTTATCGGAAAAAATCCAAAACGGGCTAAGGTGCTGTACCAAACCGGCGAAATGTGTCCGTTTGATAGAAAAAACACGTCTTCGTTGTTGCCGTTTATAGCAAAATTTTTCACATCATAATTTAAAATTTCGGCATACATTATGGTAAAAAAATCGGCACAACCTAAAGATCCACCAGGGTGTCCGGACTTTGCCGAATGTATCATTCGTAGACAATCGCGACGAATTTGTGTTGAATAATTTAGAAGTTCAGAATTTGTCATATTACAAGTTGCATTTATTTTTTGCTAAATTAAAAGTTTACTCTAAATAATAAACTTTTTGATAAATAATTTTTATTGGTGTTTGTTTTAAAAATGTAAAGTAACATTTATCTCATATTAGGACTTTTTGAATTTGTTTGTAAGTTACTGCTTATATTTTAATTAGGGTTATACTTTACAGTTGAGATTTTTTTATTTGATTAAAACTTTTCGATTTTAAAAAATTATCTTAAATTTGCATTGAAATCGAATAATGCAAATTGTATGAGACTTAATAAAAGTTTTGTTTATGTTCTGACGTTGATATTATTAATATTAAAGTCGTCATTTTCATTTGCATCGGAAGATCCATTTATCCATGTATCGGATTCGTTATTACAGGTTTTAGAAAAGACTACAGACGCAGAAAAAAAGTTATCTGCTTATTACGAATTGGGCAAGTTGTACGAATTGAACAACCTATCAAGAGAGGCAGTTGATATATACGAAAAAGCTTTAAACTTTGTTGATGCTGATGGTAAGTTTGAGGAGGAACTTCCCAAACTTTGTTTTTTGTTAGGAACGGCATATTTGGAGATTGGTTATAACAATAAGTCGTTACCTATTTTGTACAGAGGTTTCAATATAGCCGAAAAATATAATCAGAAAGAAATATCGGCAAGAATACTAATAAGTATAGGAGTATTATATTATTATTTAGACGATATAGAACAGGCTTTATATTACTATAATCAGGCTTTAAAGTATGTTGATGAAATGGATAACGATCTTGGCAAATCTATAGTGTTAAACAATATAGCAAATATTTATCAAGTTAAAGGAGATGCGAGTTCGGCAATAAATTACTATACAAAAGCTTTGGATATACAAAAGACTGTAAAAGATACATCTTCGATTTGTAATATCATGGTAAACATGGCATCAGTCTACATTGCGACTGGCAAATTTGATAAGGCTGAAGAGCTTCTTACTGAGGCAGATAACTTAGCTGCCATTATAGGCGATAAAGAACAATTAGCAATGGTATTTGTCAATAAAGGACTAATGCATAGTGCTATCGATAATTACTATATCGCTCAAAGTATGTTTGATAAGGCATTGGCAATAGCTTCCGAAAACGACATGAAAAATGTAGAATTGGAAATATTGAAAACAATGGAAAGTTTTTATGGCAAATACAAAAGATACGAAAATGCGTATAATACACTAAAAAAAATATCGGCTATTGAAATTGAAACCAAAACAAAAGAACTTAACATTGACCGCAGTCGATACGACGCTATATATAAAAACTCCGACAAAAGAAAACAAATTGCCGAACAACAACAAAGATTGAGAACAACTAGAACCGTACTTATACTTGTTATTTGTTTTATTATTCTGTTTATTGTGTTTAATATAATTCTGCTTCGAATGTTGTCGGAAAGAAAAAAATATATCAATAAATTGGAAAATTTAAATATAACTAAAGATAAACTGTTTTCTATAATTTCGCACGATTTGCGTACACCTGCTTTGGCACAGAAAATAGCAGTAAACAACGTTATTGAATACTATAATGATTTAGACGACGAGTCGCGTTTGAATTATTTAAAACTCATATATGAAGGCTCTGAAAACCAAATAGATTTGCTTGAAAATATGCTTAGTTGGGCAAAAATTCAAACAGGTAAAATTAAGTTTAATCCGATAAATTTCGACTTGTACGAGGTTGTTAAAGAAGTTATGTCTTTGTATGCAGGATATTCGAGTAATAAAAAAATTACTATCGAAACTAACCTCAGCGAAAGCTTATACGTGTTTGCCGATAGAGTAATGATTTCAACAGTTATTAGGAATTTGGTCAACAATTCATTAAAATTTTCTTATCCCGATTCTGTTGTTAGAGTTAATGTTGATGTTTTTGACGAAAAAGTAGTTGTCAATGTTGTTGACTACGGGAAAGGCATGTCGGAAAATCAAGTGGAAAACATTTTTAGTCTGAAAGGAGGAACAAGAAGCGAAGGAACCGGTGGAGAAAAAGGTAGTGGAATAGGATTGACTGTTTGTAAAGAAATGATTGAAGAGCATAATTCCGATCTTGTAATAAACAGTAAATTGGGGGAGGGTACTGTAGTATCGTTTGAGCTAAAAAGGTAAAATAATTGATGTTTTTTTCTTACCTTTGCACGACACATCATATAACTGCCATTAATGGATACTTGTAAACCAAATATACTAGTTGTCGACGACCACGCTCTGTTTAGGTTTGGATTGGTTGCCATGATAAAAAGCAACTACAAAAATGCAGTTATTCACGAAACAGAAAACGGTTTAAGCACCTATAATTTTATAGAAAACAATCCCTTACCCGATCTGATTTTTTTGGATATAATGCTGCCGGATACAAACGGTGTTGAAATAGCTAAGACATTAAAAGCAGATTATCCGGATTTGAAAATAATAATACTTTCTTCGGAAGTTAATGCAAAATTTGTTGAAGAACTTTTAGAAATAGATGTCGAAGGGTATATTAACAAAACCGCACCTACAAAAACCGTAATTGATGCAATGGAAGCGGTTTGTAACGGCGAAAAATTTTACGGAAAAAGCGTTTCGGAAATAATATACCAAATATATTTGGCAAAATCGGGTAACAAAAAATCGGAAAATATTTTAGATACGCTTACCGCTCGCGAACTTGAAATAATAGAACTGATGAGCGACGGTTTGAGCTCTAAGGCAATAGGCGAGAAGTTGTGTATAAGTCATAGAACTGTTGAAGGGCACAAAGACAAACTTATGAAAAAGCTAAACCTTAATAGCATTGCTGAAGTAGTTAAGTTTGCTATCAAAAATAAAATAATTGAGCTGTGATGCGGGTTGCGGGTTGCGGGTTACGTGGTGCGGGTTATGACATTTTTGGTCATTGAGTGCCGATATTGAGCATAGCGAAATATCGGTGTATCGAAATGCCGAAAATGGGGAATAATAACGTGTTACTGGTTTAATAGTGGAATTATGCAAGACACCCATCACTCATCACCGACCACTCCCGAATTCTCGGAACAAGCAATCACAAAAAAGCCAATAGCTAATAGCTAACGGCTATTTAGCTTTACGGCAAAAAATAAACTTTAAAGAAGAAAGTTTGCTAAAAAAATCAAATCCTACTACATTCAACCGTAATATCAACTTCAACCAATTCATCTTTACAAAAATACGAAACATTCAATGTTGGCATGCTGCTATCAAACTTATCGGCGTGAGCTTCTATTATCGTTGAGCCTACGTTAACATTATCGGCAGAAAAGATAACAGTTTGCTCACCGTCTTCAATTTTAAAATCAGATAATACTTGATTTGTCTTGATTGTTAAACTTGTTGGGATATAATTTTTCGGAATATCGAAAAGCAATATTCCGGGCATTAGTTCTTTTTCGTGCAGAGTATCAAATTCGATTAAAACGATCTTGTCGGTAAGTGTAGAGTCTTTTATCTGATTAAATTTTACAGTCTGCATACAATTTCAATTTATCAGTTCAGGGTTGTTTTGAATGTGAAGTATAACGTTTTTAATCGATTTGAAGGCGATATCATCAAAATTTACCGAGTCTAAACTTTTAAAAACGACATCGGCTACATCATCAGCAGGTTTTATATTTTTAAACGAATTTATTTTAACCTTAAAAATGATGTCAAGAGTTTGATACTCAATATTTTTGTATAAATAATTATTGACAAAGGTGTTGATAATACTCATTTCTACAACTTTAACGCCAAGTTCTTCGTATATCTCTCGTACAATGGCTTCTTCGGCAGTTTCACTCAAATCCACAAAGCCACCCGGAAGGTCTAACTTACCTTTCTGCGGATCGTTTTTTCTAACAGCAAACATAATTTCCTGCTTGTCGTTACAGATAACTGCGGCAACTGCGGCATTCATATTTATATAGTAAACAAAATCGCAGCTTTTACAGGTGATGCATTTATCATTATGTTGTAAAGATTTTTGTCCGCATTTCGGACAATAAACAAACTGATTTTGGGGACTGAATTTATTCATTTATTTTAAAGAATTATAAAAAATTTCAATTGGGTGCATAGCCTTTCTGCCTGTTCCATCAAGGATTTGAGTCCGACAACTTGTTCCATTGGCAGCTATAATAGTGTTTTCGTCGGTGGCTCTAATTGCAGGAAAAAGGACTAATTCGCCTATTTGTTGCGATATTTTGTAATTATTTTTCTCGTAGCCGAAAGAACCAGCCATTCCGCAACATCCCGATTTTATTTCGTTAACGTGATAATTTTTCGGCAAAGACAACATCTGTATAGTGCAGTTTGTCCCTACCAATGATTTTTGATGACAGTGTCCGTGAAACTCTATAAAACGCTCATCGTTTGTAAACATCTCGCTGGTGATGCTACCGTTGTTTATATTCATGGAAATAAACTCTTCAAAAAGCAAGCAATAAGGTTTTATTTTGTTTGCTGCCGAAATTAAATTTTCATCGACAATAGACGGATATTCATCTCTGAAAGATAGAATTGCCGATGGTTCAATGCCGATTAACGGAGCTTGTTCGGAAATAAATGAGCCGAAAGTTTTGATGTTTTTATTCGCAATTCTTTTTGCTGTTTTAAGCATTCCCTTTGAAAAATAAGCTCTTCCGCTTTCGGTTACACCCAAATTTTTGACGTAATATCCTAACTTGTTCAAACTTTTTACACATAGTTTACCGATTTCAACATCGTTGTAGTTTGTAAACTCGTCAATGTAAAGGTAAACAACTTTAGTTAAGGTGTTGCCAGCAATTTGGTCATACGATTTTAACCACTTCGACAAGGATTTTTTCGACAGCGTAGGCAAACTTCTTTTCTGAGAAAATCCCATAAAATACTTAATAAACTTCGATGTTAAAGCGTTGGTAACAAATATGTTATATATTTTTGGGACAAGTTGTCCTATTTCATTAATTTTAGCAATATTGCCAATTATGAAAGTACGTAGCGGAATACCCTTTTTTTTGTACCAATTGTAAAAAAACTCTGCTCGATACTTAGTCATATCAACATTGCTGGGACATTCGTTTTTGCAACCCTTGCAAGCCAAGCAAGTCAGCATAACTTGATGCAGTTCCTTGCTTATAAATGGATTTTTACTGTTGTTTCGCGTCAAAGTGTATCGTAACAGGTTTGCTCTGGCTCGTGTAGAGTTTTTTTCATCTTGAGTAGCCATATAGCTCGGACACATAAGTCCGCCTACGGTCGTACTCTTACGGCAATCGGCGCTACCGTTGCATTGTTCGGCAGCTCGCAATATATTTTCGGTATGTTCGTACCTGAATATTGTATTGAATTTAAAGGGATTGGAGTCAGTGTCATATCTTAGCGAAGAAGTAATAGGTTTAGCATTTATAATCTTGCCCGGATTGAAAATATTTTCAGAATCCCAAGCATTTTTAACTTCGCTAAACATATTCATAATTTTTTCGCTGTAAACGATTGGCAAAGAGTTTGCTCTTAATCGTCCATCGCCGTGTTCGCCGCTGATAGAGCCCTTGTACTTTTTAACCAATTTGGCTACTTCGGTTGAAATAGTTTCAAATTTTTTGACACCTTCTTTGGTTTTCAAATTAATAACAGGACGTAGATGTAGCTCGCCTGTAGCCACGTGAGCATGATATACACAAGATAAATCATGTTTTTCCAACAATTGTTTAATATCTGCTATGTATTGCGGCAAATAATCGGGCAAAACGGCTGTGTCTTCAATAACAGTGATGGGTTTTGCATCGCCTTTAACGTTGGAAAGTATGCCCAAACCGGCTTTTCGCAAACTCCACACCTTATTGATATCGTTTCCTTTAATAATAGGGTAGTGGTAACCGAAATTATTTTTTTGCAGTTCCGAAATTACTTCTTTGCATTTGTTGTCCAACAATTCATCCGACTTTTCGGCAAATTCTATGATAAGCACCGCTGCAGGTTCGCCGTTTATAAAAAAGCGATTTTTTTGCTGAGCCAAATTGTTTTTAGATAGCTGAAGTATCGTCTCGTCCATAAGCTCAATGGCGACAGGATTGCATTTAAGAGCAACTAAGTTAGCGTAAAGAGCTTCGGAAATATTATTATGATGCGAACAAACCAATGCCTTATGTGGCGGTGGCAAAGGTTCTAAGTTGAGTTTCAGCTCGGTGAAAAAGCATAGCGTGCCTTCAGAACCGGCTAATAAAGAGCAAAAATTGAATTTATTTCCGCTATCTGTAAAGACTTCTGTGTTTTTCAAAATATCCAATGCGTATCCTGAATTGCGCCTTTTAAGTTCAGGTACAGGGTAATGATTGTCTATTTCTTTGCGATTGTCGGCATCAGAAAGTAAATTGTAGAGGTTTCTATAAATATCGCCTTCCAAAGTTTTCAGTTTCATTTTTTCTAAAAACTCATCTGACGACAATTCTCCAAAACTTACGATATCACCATCGCTTAAAACTGCTTCAACTTCAAGCAAATGGTCGCGGGTGCTGCCATAAACCAACGAATGCGAGCCACAAGCGTTATTTCCAACCATGCCGCCTATATTGCACCTGTTGGCAGTAGAAGTTTCGGGAGCAAAAAACAATCCGTAGGGTTTTAAATACATGTTAAGCTCGTCTAATACAACTCCGGGCTGCACTTTAACCCATTTTTCTTCAACGTTGAGTTCTATTATTTTATTCAAATGTTTGGAAATATCAACGACAACGCCTTCGCCAACCACCTGACCTGCAAGCGATGTGCCTGCTCCTCTGGGTATTATGCTTAACTTGTTTTTACGAGCCCAAACAACAATATTCACAATATCCGACGAGCTTTTAGGATAAACTACCAATGCCGGCTTTTCTTGATAAACGGAAGCATCGGTAGAGTACATTATCCTGTCGGCTTCGCTGTATGCAACGTCGCCTTTAATAGATTTTTTAAGTTGCTGTATTGTGTGGGTATCCATTATTTGCAGTTTAGTCTTCCAAAAGCATTTTTATAGCTTTAAAGTAGTAGTTGTCCCAACCGTCTAAAATGTTTTCAAAAGCTTCGTCCGGAATATTTATATGAAGCAACTCGACCACAGTAATATCGTTTTTTTGTTCCAAATTTATTGTAACTATCGAATCTTCGTCTTCTCCATCAAAATACCACTGTTGCACAATGGTTTTGTCCTTTTCAAATCTCAGATTTTTACCAACGATATCTCCGTCAAATAATGAAAATTCGGAGTTTGGCTCGGTGCTCATAATGGCTTCGGAATCAGTCCACAACTCTATTGTAAGCGGATTTGTGAGAGCCGTGTAAACGTCGCAGGCTTCTGCCTTTATTTTATATGTCTTTTTTATGTTTTTCATGTTCTAATCTTGAAAATAATTGATGCAAATTTATTATATCTCCACAAATACCTTTGAAATAAGCTACATAAATTTATCGTAGCGAAATACTAATGCTGTCCTATTAGTCAAATACATTTTGATAAACGGTTTCGAACCTTCTTCCGTCTTGGATTCGTACAACATAGAATCATCTATTCGATTATGACCGGCATATTCGGGCTTATCTGAGTTGAAGACAATTTTGTAAAATCCAAGTCTATTAACCGGTACTTCATATCCTTCATAAGACTTATTGGTATTAAAATTGAAAACAAATATCAAGTCGCTTTTTTCAAATACTAAGCACTTATTTTCTTCGTCAATTTTTAAAATGTTTCCATAACCTCCATCTAATAGGTTTGCTTTTTTAGCGAAGCTAATCATATCTCTATCGAAGTTGGCAAGCATGTGATATTTCAAGTCTTTGTTGTCATTCAACGACCATTTTCTTTGTGCGTATTTATAACTCCAATTGTTGCCTAATCTGGGAAAGTCAATCCATTCGGGGTGTCCGAACTCGTTTCCCATAAAATTCAGATATGCTTGTCCGCCCAAAGCCAAAGTAATAAATCGTATAAGTTTATGCAGAGCCAAACCTCTGTCAATTATGTGATTTCGGTCTGTTATTTGCATCAAATCGTACATTTCCTTATCCATAAGTCGGAAAGCAATAGTTTTATCGCCAACCATGGCTTGGTCGTGCGATTCGGCGTAGGCAACCGTTTTGATATAATACAATCTGTCGCACAAAACATTCCAAATTTCTCGTATATTCCAATTTTCGTCGGGAACATCTGTCAGCATTTTAATCCAAAAATCGGGTATTCCCATTCCCAATCTGTAATCAAAGCCAATACCGCCTTCGTCGGAAGGATAAGCTAATCCCGGCATTCCGCTAACATCTTCAGCTATGGTAATAAAATTTGGATTTAAGCTGTGAGCAAGCTCGTTGGCTAACTGCAGGTACAAAATTGCATTTTCATCGACAGACGAGTTAAAATATTTGTCTATAGAGTCAAACATCTCATTGCCATGATGCTCGTACAGCATTGAGCCAACGCCGTCGAATCTGAATCCGTCGAAATGAAATTCTTCAATCCAATACTTAATATTAGAAAGCAAAAAGTGTTGCACAGCTTCGTTGCCGTAGTCGAACAGTAACGAATCCCAATCTGGGTGGATGCCTTTATCTCCTTTATAAAAGTACGAATTAGCCGAGCCGTCGAACTTGTTTAAACCCTCATTCAGGTTTTTAACCGAATGCGAGTGTACAATATCCATAATAACGGCAATACCCATCTTGTGAGCAGTATTTATCAGAGTTTTAAGCTCTTCGGGAGTTCCAAAACGCGATGAAGGAGCGAAAAAATTGGAAACGTGATATCCGAAAGAGCCGTAGTAGGGGTGTTCATGAATACCCATAAGTTGCACTGCATTATAACCGGCTTTTTTTATGCGAGGCAAAATATTTTGGGTGAATTCGGCGTATGTACCAACTCCTTCCTTTTCCTGCGCCATACCGATATGAGCCTCGTATATGTACAAGTTGTTTCGTTCAATCTTGTTTTCAAACTCAAACCAATCGAAAGGCTCTGAAAACCAAACCTGACCGCTGAAATTTTTGGTATCATCGTCTTGTACGGCACGTTTTATATATGCCGGAATCCTGAAATGTTCGCCGATGTCGCTAACAACAATGACTTTGACCTTACTGCCGTGCACAAATTTATCGGCATATAAATTTGCATCTAAAACAATTTCCCAATCGCTTTTATTGATTTTAGTCAGTGGATGCGAATATTTATTCCAATCGTTAAAATCGCCTGTAAGGAATAATTCTTTTGCATTGGGAGCCCATTCTCTGTACGTGAATGTGTTATTTACTTTATTGTGGTTAATTCCATAATACATATATCCGTTTGAGTACTCGGAAATGGAACCGTGTTTTTTCTCAATACCGCTTAATTTGTTCACAAACCTTTTGTGCCGCTCCGTTAAACTCTTCTCGGCTGGCTTTAACCAAGGGTCGATATTTATTAGTTCCAAATTTTTACTCATAGTACTGCATTTTTTAACGATTAGAACCTTGTATTATCGGAATGTATATGAATGTCGTGTCGGGGTAAGGATTATTGCTATTGTAGAACGAAAGCGGATATTCTTCAAACTGAGTGCTGTCAATGGCTATGTTGTTTAATTTGGCGTAATTGATAATAACATCGTAAGCATTTGTGCTGTGCTTATATTCACCGAAAAATGGAAGTTTAAGAACTAAAATTGAATCTAATAGTAGTTTTTTTGAATAAACAGTTTCGTTTTGTAGCGGAATAATAAGGTTGTAATGAATTAATGAACTGTCAATTTTGGTAATATAAACCAATGGATTTGTGTCAATTTGTTGCTTATAGTAGGTTTGCGTTTTTGTATATTTATTTTTTAGATTTTCAAAAAAGTCGTTGTGCAGGCACGAATCTGTTTCGCAAGCAATATTGTCGTAGTAAAGCCAGACTTTTGAAATAGAATTATAATTACAAACTTCGTTTTTGGTAAATAGGTTTTGCAGATTTTGCAGACTTCTCTCCATTTCCGGCTCGACCAATTTGTCCGTTCGTAATGCCAACCAACGAGAAATAGGATTATTTCCAAGTTTGCTTTCAAAAGTCCAAACTACTTGTGTGGAGCTATCTTCGGGAATAAAATAAAATGTAGAAGCACTTTTGCCTTCGTCGGAAAAATCGAACACAAAGTACAAGGAATCTTTTTGAAACGAATGTTTTAAATAGTATTGGTAAGAATTTCTTCTGTCGATTAAACCTAAAATATTGCCGTCAATATCGATAATATTGTTAATTGAGTCGGAATCTTTAATCCAAGTAACCCATTCGTTCCACCATTGCATATTGGCAACTTTGCTGTAAACCAAGTAGGTAGGAGCTTTTATCGTTGTTTTACATCTAACGGTTACGTTTTTGGGTAGGAAAAACCCGACCGCAATGCACGATAGTATTAGCACCAACAAAACTATCAGTATGTTTCTGAATATCCTCATTTGAAGCTCAAATTATTTCAACAAAAATATTTTGTTCAAAAATAATAAAAAAATATAAAACGAATTATATTATTCTATTTGAGCAAATGTTTGGAGAAAATAATGTTGCGAACAAGCTAAAACTACTGCAAAGCAATTTTAACCACATCTAACATGTTTTCCAAATAGTGAAAGTTAAGACCTTCGATATATTTAGGGTTTATTTCGTCAACATCTTTTTTGTTATCCGAGCAAAGTATTATATCTGTTACTCCCGACCTTTTTGCCGCCAGAATTTTTTCCTTTACACCTCCAACTGGTAATATTCTGCCACGAAGCGTTATTTCGCCCGACATAGCATATTTAGGATTGACCGGTTTTTTCAAAAATGCCGATACCAACGAAGTAAACATTGTAATTCCTGCCGAAGGACCGTCTTTTGGAGTAGCACCTTCGGGAACGTGAATATGTACGCTGTTTTCAGCAAAAAGTTCAACAGGAATTTTCAATTCGTTAGCTTTCGATTTTAAATATTCTAAAGCAATGATTGCAGACTCTTTCATAACATCGCCTAAGTTGCCTGTGAGAGTAAGTCCGGCTTTGCCTTTATTTAAAGCAGTTTCAATAAATAAAATTTGTCCTCCCACCGGAGTCCAAGCCAATCCAGTTGCAACGCCGTAAGATTTGCCCGAATAGCTTGTAGCGTAGTTGAACAATGGCTTTCCTAATATTTCGTTTAACTGATTTTTGTTTATGCTTTTTGTATAAGGTTTGTCGGCAACAATTTGTAAAGCTCTGTTTCTGACTATTTTAGCAATTGTTTTATCCAAAGTTCTTACACCCGACTCTAAGGTGTAATTTTCGATAATTTGGGTTAATGTAGCTTTTGGGAAAGATATGTCAGACTTTTTAACGCCGTGTTCTTTCAGTTGTTTTGGTATTAGATGGCGTTTTGCTATTTCGATTTTTTCTTCAACTAAGTAACCGCTAAGTTCAATAACTTCCATACGGTCGCGTAGAGCTGGGTGGATATTCGATAATGAGTTTGCGGTGGCAATAAACATAACCTTAGACAGGTCGTATTCAACTTCTACAAAGTTATCATAAAAAGCGGTATTTTGTTCAGGGTCAAGCACTTCAAGCAGTGCTGCCGAAGGGTCGCCATTTACATTCATACCCGAAACTTTATCAATTTCGTCTAAAACAAAAACGGGGTTTGAAGTCTTAGCTTTTCTGATACTTTGAATAATCCTTCCCGGCATAGCTCCAATGTACGTGCGGCGATGTCCTCTAATTTCCGACTCATCGTGAAGACCGCCAAGAGAAACTCGCACATAATTTCTGTTTACAGCACGTGCAATAGATTTTCCCAACGAAGTTTTACCAACTCCGGGAGGTCCTACCAAACATAAAATCGGCGATTTCATATCACCTTTAAGTTTCAGCACCGCCAAATATTCCAAGATACGTTCCTTAATCTTTTCCATGCCAAAGTGGTCTTCATCTAAGATTTTGCGTGCACGCTCCAAATCGAAATTGTCTTGTGTGTATGTTTCCCAAGGTAAATCGGCAAGGATGTCAACATAGTTGAGTTGCATCGAATATTCGGTTGACATGGGATTTATTCGCGATAGTTTCGACAATTCTTTTTCAAAGACAGCATACGCATTTTTGGGCCATTTTTTCGATTTAGCTTTTTGTTTAAGTTGGTTTATTTGGTCTTCGTTTGGGTTGCTACCCAACTCGTCTTGTATTAGCTTAAGCTGTTGATTTAACACATAGTCGCGCTGTTGCTTGTCAATTTCGTGTTTTACCTTACTCTGTATCTGATTTTTAAGGTCAACCAATTGGAGTTCCCTCGAAAGCAACTCCACAATAACTTTGGCTCTTTCGTCAATATCGTTTATAGATAATATCCTTTGTTTTTCTTGGGTAGAAACGCTTAAATTAGAAGCTACATAGCTTATCAAAAGCATAGGGGTTTCAATGTTTTTGAGTGCAAATATTTTGTCATGTTCGGCACTTCCGCCAACTTTTTCAACAATTTCAATAGCTAAGTCTTTTATTATATCGACTATAGCATTAAATTTTTGATTGTTTTTGCGACGTTTGTTAACATCGTTAAAAGGCTTGACTTCCGCTAAAATGTACGGTTCTTCCTGAATAAAATTTGTAATCTCAAAGCGACCGCTGCCTTTAATGAGAGCTGTGGTGTTGCCATCTCGCAGTTGTAATGTTTTCACAATATAGGCAAAAGTTCCTATTGTGTACAAGTCTTCCGGTTTTGGGTCGTCAGTATCGGCTTGTTTTTGAGCGACAACACCTATCAGCTTATTTTTCTTGTAATTATCTTTTACTAGTTTTATTGATTTTTCTCTTCCTATGGAAATTGGAATAATTGCTCCCGGAAACAAGACCGTATCGCGCAACGACAATATTGGCAATGCCGTAGGAATGTCCTTTGTGTCTGTTTCAAGGCTGTCTTCTCCTGCCATTATCGGGATAAAACCTCCGTCTAATGAATCATCTATCTCAGAATTATAAATTTTATATTCTCTCATCAAATTAAAAAATGCATTAATATTCGCCTTTTTAATATCAACTAACATACCATAGTCAAAATTATTTGCAAACTAATGCAAAATATGCAATTTTGACACACTTAATTATGCGGTAATGACAAAAATGGTTATAAGTACCTATATCTGAGTGATAATTCTTTTATATGTTTGAAAACATCTATATCTTTTTGCGAAATATCAACATTTCGGCGTTTCATAACGATTTCGGCGGTTTGTATAATATGTTCAATATCTGCCTCTTGATAATTGGACGGTTTTCCCCAAGAAAAAGACGGAACAAAATTCCTATGGAAACCGCTATCGAACAAGTTGCAGCATACTCCAACAACAGTTCCGGTATTAAACATTGTATTAATTCCTATTTTGCTGTGGTCGCCTAATACCAATCCCAAAAACTGCATTTTAGTGTCCAAAAACCTTTCGTTTTCGTAGTCCCACATTTTAACGGGACTATAGTTGTTTTTAAGATTACTGGTGGTTGTGCCGGCTCCTAAGTTACACCATTCGCCAATAACCGAATCGCCTAAGTATCCGTCGTGTGCTTTCGACGAAAATTTCATTAATATGCTATTTGAAACTTCGCCACCTATTTTGCAATGTGGACCAACCGAAGTTCCTTCATACAAAAGGGCTCCCATTTTTACTGTGGCTGTATCGCATACGGCGACAGGTCCTCTTATATACGAGCCTTGCATAACGGTAGCATTTTTACCAATATAAACCGGTCCGTGTCGAGTATCAATACTGCAACCTTCAACATCGGCGTCGGGTTCAACAAAATAGTTGTTGCCATAAACCATATTGCTTTCCGACAAATACGCAGACTCACGACCGAATGTGATGAGTTCAAAGTCGTTTATTATTTCTTGTTTGTTGAGTTTTACAATATCCCATGTGTTTTTAAGTCGATTGAAGTCTTCTTTGTATTCGACAGAGTCCAAATCGGCAGTATCGCCCGAACTAAGACTTGCAAGATTATCGGCTGTAAGTCTCATAGCAATCAAATAGCCGTCACTAGTAAGCGTTGTATCTTTTTTAAGTTTTTTAATAGCTTTAAACAAGTTGGAGCCGGGGAGTACGCTACTGTTTATCAAAACGTTGTCGTCGGTTACATTCAGCGGATACAGTTCCGATAGGTAGTCGTCGCTTAGGTTAGACATCTCGGCTTTGAAATAATGTTTCCATTTTTCTTCAATAGTCAGAATGCCAACGCGCAACTGCGATATCGGCTTAAAGTAAGTCAATGGACGTAACGAAATACGATTTGAAGTCTCATCGAATAAAATATAATTGCTCATATGTTTTTTTGGGTTTAATTTAGGAAATCAATGATTTAAAAATGAACTCATACAAAAGTCGTACAAAACTAAATAAATTTTTCAGAAAAAATAATAGAAACAAAAAAAAGTCCCGTAGTTATGGGACTTTTATAATGAAAACAAAAAAAACGCATTTATTATTTTTGTTGTCTCTGTTTTTTGAGCTGTTCAAATTTTTCTTGTTTCTGACGGAATTTATCAACACGTCCGGTGCTATCAACAAGTTTCATCTTACCGGTATAAAAAGGGTGTGATGTGTTAGAAATTTCTAACTTAACAAGCGGATATTCTTTACCGTCTTCCCAAACTATGGTTTCTTTGGAAGCCACAGTAGAACGAGTGATAAATGCTTCATCATTAGATATGTCTTTAAACACAACTAAACGATAATTATTTGGGTGAATGTCTTTTCTCATAGTCAATAATATCTTTTTCTTTTTTGAATTTGCAAAGATACACAACTTTTTATTATTGGCAAGATTATTATAATTTTTTTTCAAATATTTTTAATTGGCTTTTAGCTCTTGGCTTTTGGCTGTACTCAGCTAACGGCTAACAGCTAATAGCCAAAATGCCCGATTTTAACATTTTTATCAATACTTTGCAAAACAACTTTCCAAAACTTAACATTTTCGTAACAATCATATTTTGCATTTCTTATAATCCTATTGTACCTTTGCGATCCAAATAATTTTTTTAGAATGAAAAAAGCTGTACTCTGTCTTCTTATACCAATGCTTTTGTTTTCTTGTGGTAGGTTGAGTTCCGACAAAACAAAAAGTGGCGGAGTAACTATTTCGGGAGCTGGTGCTACTTTTCCATATCCTTTTTATAACATTGTTTTTCGCGACTATATGAGTCTTAACGACAATATTGTCGTTAATTACGGAGCAATAGGCAGTGGCGGTGGAATACGCAGTTTGCGCGACAAATCCGTCGATTTTGGTGCTAGCGATGCTTTTCTTACCGACAGGGAACTCGAATCTATGAATGCTCCTGTAATTCACATTCCAACTTGTATGGGTGGAATTGTAATGGCTTACACGTTGTCGGGAGTTGATAGTCTGCGACTTACAGGTTCGCTTATTTCAGATATTTATTTGGGCAATATAACACGATGGAACGATTATCGCATCGCGGCAATCAATCCAAATGTAAAACTTCCCGATTTGGAAATAACTCCTGTTTATCGTTCTGACGGCAGCGGTACAACATTCAATTTTTCGGAATATTTGTGCGATGTTAGTCCCGAATGGAAAAAGGTAATGGGAATGGGAAAAGCTTTGAAATGGGACGTAGGTATTGCCGCCAAAGGTAATCCAGGCGTTGCCGGAATTGTTCAACAAACCGAAGGTGCAATTGGTTACATTGGCTCAGAGTACTCGCTTACACTTGGGTTGCCAGTGGCTCAATTGAAAAATAAAGCAGGCAATTTTGTTTCGGCTTCGTTAGAATCTATTTCTG
Organism: Lentimicrobiaceae bacterium; assembly: GCA_028697555.1. NCBI lineage: Bacteria > Pseudomonadati > Bacteroidota > Bacteroidia > Bacteroidales > Lentimicrobiaceae > Lentimicrobiaceae bacterium. Next base: position 39,580 of record JAQVEX010000013.1, read on the forward strand.
CTGCATCTAAAATACAGTTTCCCGACGACATGCGTGCATCTATTATCAACGTTGATAATCCCGATGCCTATCCCATGAGCATATTTACTTGGCTCATTGTTTACCAAGAACTTAACGATGGAAATCACACAGAAGTCCAAGCTCAAGAGTTGGTTAAGTTGCTTAGCTATATAATTAGTCCCGAAGGGCAACAAGTAGCAGCTCGAATAAACTACGCTCCGCTTTCTGAACAAGCTATTGAAAAAACCAAAGCATTAATAGGAAAAATTACGTACAACGGAGAAGTTTTAATTCCATATACTGAAGACTCAACTAAAACTTCGTTGAATACACATTTAACTACAGATACTTTGTATAATGAAAGATAGAATATTTAAAATATCACTTTTTGCAGCAGCTGTAGTTATTCTTTTACTCACAGCAGGGATTTTGTACGCATTGGTGGGAAAATCCTTAGAAGTGTTTAACGAATACGGTGTGTGGGGTTTTGTTTCAAACGCCGAATGGGATCCGCGTGCGGCAACCGAAGAATACGGAGCGCTTTCGTTTATTATGGGAACTATATACACCGCTTTCTTTGCTTTATTGCTGTGTATTCCGTTTTCATTGCCTGTGGCACTATTTACCGGCGAATACTTTAAAGGGAAGCGTATAGCTTCTATCGTAAGTTCCATTGTTGACTTGCTTGCTGGAATTCCATCAATAGTCTACGGTTTGTGGGGGTTCTATGCTTTGCGACCTGTTGTGATTGCCTTAGGGGTTAATGCGCAGGGTTTCGGAGTTTTTCTTGCATCTATTGTTTTGGCAGTAATGATTATTCCTTATGCCTCGTCTTTAAGTTCGGAGTTCCTTTCAATGGTTCCTAATAATTTAAAAGAAGGAGCTTATAGTTTGGGCGCAACTCGAATTGAGGTAATTCAGAAAGTGAGCATACCCATTGCCGGTTCCGGTATTGTAGCTTCATATATTTTAGCTTTAGGACGTGCCTTAGGCGAAACAATGGCAGTTACAATGCTTATAGGTAACACGAACAATATCCCTGCCGGATTGCGGGGTACAGGAAATACAATGGCGAGTGTTATAGCTAATCAGTTTGGCGAAGCAGACGGTTTAAAGCTAAGTGCTCTCATAGCTATAGGTCTATTGTTATTTATTATTACGGCTATTATCAACCTAATAGCTAAACTGATTATGAAAAAATTAAGTGCGGCATGACAAATAATGTATCTACTTCTACAACAGGTGTAAAACGCAGAATTGTCAAAGACAAGATGGCTTACGCATTTATATGCATTTTCGCTTTCTTGGCAATGGTTCCGCTTTTTCTCATCTTATGGGAAGTGGTTTCAAAAGGATATAAGAACTTCAATTTCCGTCTCTTTACTGAGGTCGCTCCATCTTCTATGGATGCGATGTTTGCTCGTGTGAACGGCGAGCCTATTCCTGGCGGAATATTAAACGGGATCACCGGTACAATCCTAATTGTAGGTTTGGCAATATTTTTCACAATTCCTTTAGGATTGTATATAGGTATATATTTGTCCGAAAACTCAGAGAAACGTTTTTCAAAAATAATAAGTTTCCTCACCGATTTATTGCAAGGCATACCTTCAATTGTAATAGGTATTATTGCTTACGCTTGGGTTGTAAAGCCGCTCGGAAGTTATTCGGCATTAGCAGGCAGTGTTGCACTTTCTATCATGATGTTGCCTATGATTGTGCGCTCGACGGAAGAAACCTTGAAGATGCTTCCCAGAGCGTATAAAGAAGCCGGTTTAGCTTTAGGCTCTTCGTATACTAATGTGGTTTTCAGGATTTTGTTACCTTCCGGTTTTGGTGGAATTTTTACGGGAATTTTGTTGGCAATATCGCGTGTAATGGGTGAAACCGCACCGCTTATGCTAACAGCTCTCGGAGCATCACTTGTAAATTGGAATATCTTTGAACCAACATCGTCTATTCCCTTGCTAATATGGGAGTTTTATAACGATCCAAACCTTATCGATTTAATTTGGTCTTCGTCGTTATTACTGTTAATTGTAATTTTTGTATTGAATTGGATTGCCAAGATTGTGGCACGTAAATGGAAAATATGACAACAAACCAACAAAAACCAATTTTAGAATTAAAAAACCTTTCGGTTTCGTACCAGCCCGGAAAATACGCTGTCGATAAGGTTACGGCAGATGTTTATCCTAACACTATTACGGCAATTATGGGACCTTCGGGATGCGGAAAAAGTACTCTCTTGCGAGCCATAAACCGTATGCACGATTTGTATCCAAACATTAAAACTACAGGCGAAATATTTCTGAAAGGAAAAAATATATTCGAAATGAATCCTATGGACGTTCGCCGAATGGCGGGAATGGTGTTTCAGCAGCCTAATCCTTTTCCAACTATGAGCATCTACGACAATGTGCTTGCAGGCTATAAACTGAATGGGATAAAATTGAATAAAACCGAAAAAGACGAGATTGTAGAGCAAAGTCTGCAAAGTGTTGCTCTTTGGGACGAAGTAAAAGATGTAATGAGCAAACGCGGCTCTTTTCTGTCGGGCGGACAGCAACAACGTTTATGCATAGCACGTACATTAGCCTTAAAGCCGGAAATTCTTTTAATGGATGAACCGACTTCGGCTCTAGATCCTATATCTACCAATAAAATTGAAGAATTATTGCTTCAACTAAAAGAAAAATACACCATAATTATTGTAACGCATAACATGTCGCAAGCGGCACGAATTTCAGATAATTCAATGTTTATGTACTTAGGTGTATTGGTAGAATACGGTAATACCACACGAATGTTTACCAAGCCACAAAATAAGAAAACCGAAGAATACCTAACCGGAGCCTTCGGTTAAGCAATAATTATATAAACAATTGAAATAATAGAAAAAACGTATATTTGTCAAACAAACAATTATGAATAACGATAATATTAATCTTCAACAACCCGAAAATGTTATTATGGGAATTAAAGATCAATACTTAAGTCAGCTTGAAAGCGATTTTCAGTTGCTAACTGAAATAGTTCTTTCGCAAATGGATTTTGTAAGGCACATGCTTGTAGAAAAGCCAAGTAAAGAAATTAATTCGCAAATAAAGCGTAACGAAAAACTTATCGATTCTCTAGATATTACCATAAAAGAAAAGGTAATAAACGCCATTATGCTTTTTACACCACGTGCAGGCGATCTACGCCGACTAATGGCATACCACGACATGACTATCTCTATGGAGCGTGTTGGCGACCTGATTACGAATATATCGGCATCATTGCAAAATACTGATTTTTCGATTCACGGATTTAAAGACTATAAAAAGCTTGTGCTAAAAATGTACGACCGCGCATTTACTATGCTCAAAAATTCGTTGTTTGCATTCACCGACATCAGCGATGAAGCTGCTTATTCAACTATTCTGATGGACGATAAAGTGGATAAAATGGAGAGAAAAATTGAAAAACGTCTAGCCGATGACTTTGGTGGAAAAACCCACAACAGCCAAGCTTTGCTTAATATTATGAATTTAAACGCAATTTCTTATCATATTGAAAGAATTGCCGATAAAGCCGTTGATATTTCCACATCGGCAATATTTTTGATAGAAGGTAAAGATATACGCCATATAAAATCGCCGAAAAGAGAAGAAAAGCCGTCAACTGAAACTCCAAAGAATGAGTTGACAGACGAAAAAATTGGCGAATAAAGACTTTTAGCAGTAATTTTTTTATAATTTTGCACCATTATTTTGTCTTATGGTGTAATGGTAGCACAACAGATTCTGGTCCTGTTTGTCTAGGTTCGAATCCTAGTAAGACAACAGATGTAGTTTTTAGTATTGAGTTCTGAGTTCCGAGTAAAATTAGTAATTCTAATTTCTAACTTCTAACTTCTAACTTCTAATTTTATAACTCAATACTCCTGACTCTCCCGAAACTTCGGGACGAAACTAAAATCACTCACCACTCGTCACTGACCACCATTCACTATAGTGAAATCACAGGAATACGATAAATAAATCCTGCTGAAATTCTGCAAGTATTATTAGGAGTATTTATTTGCCTGACAACAGGTTCTTGGTAATCCTTTAAAGTTGTAATTAAAAATAAGTGCAAATTATCGTCTTCCATTGGGTAAAACTCAATACCGGCTTGGTAATTCAAGGAAGTCAGACAATTACCTTCATCTAGGTTAATGCTTGGTTTGTAGGTAGAATAATTGTTGTAAAAGCATTTGAGCAAAATATTCCATTTGGGTGAAAGTTTGTAATTAATTTCTCCCAATACCGAAAAATAGTTTACATATTCCGCAATATTATCCGAACTGTCGGTCATATTTCTAATTGCACCTAAATAATCAACTTCCGAATGCTGATAAAAGGCATCGATGTATACGCTAAAATCACCCGACTGCCATTTTTGTCCACCTGTAACCATAAACAATTTTTTGTCTTTTGCGGGTGTAGTAAAGTTAGCTGCATATCGCAGTTGCAAAGCATCATCAAAATAGCTGCTATTCCAACCTATAGAGTAATACAAGGGCAGAGTAGGCGACTCAAGGTTTGAAGTCGCGTAAGGTCTACCTACAGCTTCTTCCCATGTTCCCATTCTGTTATTAAGAATTTGAAAAATAAACTCCTGATTTTTTGTAGGAGAGTACGCAACTTGCACTCCCGTCAAGTAACAAGTAATAAAATTTGTTGTTCCGCTGTAGTCGTAAACATCAACAGGGTATTTGTTGTATTCAAATCCGCCGATTAGTAGGGCTTGCTTTCCGGCAGCAACTGAAAAATGATCGTTAAACTTGTATTTCAAATATGCGTAATCTATAGAAGATGGTAGGTTTTCAGTTGAAAAAACAGGTGTTGCTTTGTTTAGGCGTTGCAAGTAACGGTACGTTAGCTTTGGCGTGATTTGTCCGGTTATGTCAACATTTACGTGCTCAAATTTAAATGAAGCGTCATCGTACTTCAAAGGTTTTCCTTCAAAATGGGAATTGAACGCCGGGCGTAAATGTAGCGAAAGGTTTAAGGTTTCCGGTTTTTTATCGTTAGTTGATTGAGCTTGCAATGACGAACTGCAAATGAAATAAATAAAACAGGTTAGTATTACCGTAAGAATGGAAATTTTATTCATAAAACTTTTCTTTAGTGTTGATATAAGTTTGTCTATTTTTTTAAATACGCATTAAATTTTTCAATATCATTTGCAAAGTTAGAAAAAATATAGATATTTGCGGAAATATTTCAAAAGAATGCTTTATGAAGAAACCCAATAATAAACCCAAAAGAAAAGTAGCAAGTACAATGCTAACGCTTTTAGTTTTGTTTGTTGCCGGATTGTTAGTTAGCTACTTTGTTGATTTTATAAGCGATTCGCGAGCCGAAAACCAACGCTTGGCACAGCAAGCTATCCAAACTATTGCAACTACAGATGTTTCTAACGCAGTATTTCCTGCCGAAGGTGCTTACTGTTTAGCTTGCCATCAAGGAATAGAACCAACTCGTCCTATGGAGTCTGAGATGATGCAACAAATATTCGAGAAAGGCACAGCTCTCGGCGATCCTAACGGTTGTGTTGTCTGCCATGGTGGAACACCTGCCGAATTGCACAATAAATATAGGGCTCACAGCGGAGTACCTAAAGGCAGTTCTCTATCAGCTTTTACGCCTGTTCCGGCTGCTTTGCAAGTCAATGAGAACACATGCGGATTATGTCACCAAGACCACGTGTATAATACACGACTATCAATGATGAACAGCGATGCCGGTAAAATGAAAGCTATGGCATGGAGTTTTGGCATAGGCACCGAAAACTACGACCACATTTACGCCAACAGCACTCTTGTTGATACCGACGGACAAACACCCAGATTTGGCACTGAGCAATACATCGATTATATGAAAGAGATGGCTGCGACTTTTCCGGGACAATTTCCTACTGAATTGAAGGAAATTCCCAAAGTTTCTGCCGAAGAAATAAAAACCAATCCCGAACTCGCTGCATTTACCTATTTGCGCAATTGTAATGCTTGCCACTTGAGCAACAAAGGAAATCAGGGTAGGGGACACTACCGCGGAATGGGATGTGCTGCTTGCCACAGCGTTTACAGCAACGAAGGATTTTACGAAGGCGGCGACCCCGAAATTCCCAAAGATAAACCCGGACACTTGTTGGTACACTCAATGCAAGGAACCAGAAAGTCTAGCATTAGCTTTAACAACCACCAAATGAGCGGTGTGCAGGTCTCCACTTGTGCATCTTGCCATGCCGGCGGACGTAGGATAGGTCACTCTTATCAAGGGTTTATGCCGTTGGAATCTTCGTATAATAAAGGTCCTTTTGACGAAAACGGATTGCCGCAAAAGCCCAATGCAGGTTATGTATTCAAATATATGCAAGGCGATGCTCACCGACAAATAGAGCAAGACGGAAAAATGGTTCCTGGATTATTGTGTCAAGACTGCCATACAACTATTGGTGTGCACGGCAACGGAAATATTGATGTTGCAGCTCTTGGAGCGATAGAAATTGAGTGCTCTGACTGCCACGGTACGCCAACTCATTATCCTTGGGAATTGCCTTTGGGTTACGGCGATGAGTTTGGTAAAAAGCTTGACATGAAAAATGCAAGAGGTTTAGCTGACGAACCACTCGCAGTTACCAAAGAATTTGGAATAACTTATCCGAAAGAAGATGGCTACTTGCTTTCTACACGTGGAAATCCGCTGGGTAATGTTGTACGCCGTGGCGACCGCGTTATAGTGCATTCAGACGGTAGCGACCGCGAGTTCGAGTTAATCACCCTTAAAGAAATAAATAAGAAAAAGGGATGGAAAAACCCAAAAGATGCTAAAGTGGCAATGGTTACCACCAAGCACATTGATAAATTGGAATGCTACGCCTGCCATTCTACTTGGGTTCCGCAGTACTACGGATATAAATACGTGATTGATTATAGAAAATCATCTGTCGATTGGCTTCAATCGCCACAAGTTTACGGAGCAGACGGTACAACAGCCGATTATCACGGCAAATTTGCAATGCAGCCGGGTGCTCCTACCTACGGCGATTATAGTCATATACGTTGGGAAAATCCACCTTTGGGTATAAACGGCGAGGGAAGAGTTTCGCCGTTGGTTGGTGTTATTCAAACTGTTAGCACCGTTATTGACGAGCAAGGCAAAACCGTTGTGTGGAACAATGTCGCAAAAACCGAAGCCGGATACGATGCTATTGAGTTAGCTCCGCTTAATCCGCATACTACATCGCTAAAATCGAGAGAGTGTGCAGAATGCCATGGAAATCCGATTGCAGCAGGATATGGCATAGATGGCGGAATTTATGATGCAACACCAGGCACACCACGCTACGCCGATGTAATTGATGCCGACGGTAATAATGTCAGCCAATACACGCAGGTGCAAATAGCAGCTATAAGTAAGTTGCACGGCGATTTTATGCGATTGCTCAATTTAGATGGTGAACAGGTTCAGACAATAGATTCGCATTGGCCCACTGCTATACCGCTTACTCAAGAGCAACGCGATTTTCTTGCACGTGAAACAGCTTGTGTTGCCTGCCACCAGGATATTCCTAACGGAACAATACCTAATAGAATGCTAACCAAAATTGCACAGGTAACCAATCTGTCTTTTGCAACACCCGAAGCACACGACAATATACTTCACAGCAACAACTTGATGATTGCGTGGATTAAAGCACTTGGAGTTGTAGCTTTAATAATATTAGCAGGATTAATAGTATGGGGAATTATAAAGCGTAAAAAGGTTATTGACTTTTGGAAAAGATTTGTTGCACTCTTTAAAACTCCAAAGGATAAATAGCTAAAAGTTTCATGTTATATATTAAGCCCGATAGTATCATCTGTCGGGCTTTCTTTATTTATATAATTTTTGTGATTAATTTGGCTATAGTCTAAATAGACAAACTTTTATGGTTTCAATTTTGTTTTTTTCATTTTCTTTGCTTGTCCAAAGAAAACGAAACAAAAGAAAAGACACTTTTTACAAGGAATTTTTTATTGCCTTTAGGCAATAAAAACCGTATAAAA
>JAQVEX010000014.1 GCA_028697555.1 Lentimicrobiaceae bacterium
ATCGGCTTGGGTGAAATACTGATACTTATCTCTGATATCTATCGGCGTATCGATAAAGTTTATATTTTCCGGTATATCAAGTGCTTTAAATACAGCTTGAGCCAAATGTAAAAACGGTCTGGCATTGCCTGTGCCTAGATTGTATAAGCCGGATTTTGGTTTGTTTTCCATCAAAAATGTTAATACATCTACAACGTCCTTTACGTACACAAAATCTCTTTTTTGGTATCCGTCTTTATAATTGGGATTATGCGACCTAAACAAGTTTGTATAACCTTGTTTTTTTATTTGATTGTACGAGTGCATAACCACCGATGCCATTCTTCCTTTGTGGTATTCGTTCGGACCATAAACATTAAAAAATTTCAGTCCGTACCATGCAGGTGGAGTTTCAGTCTGCGACAAAGCCCATTTATCAAAATCGTTTTTTGATTCGCCGTAGGGATTAAGCGGTTTTAGCTTATCAACAATATCGTGAGAATCGTTATATCCCAACTCTCCCATTCCATACGTTGCAGCACTCGATGCATAAACCAAAGGTATCTGATATTTTGAGCATTTTTGCCATACCTGTTTAGTATAGTTTAAGTTCAAGCGGTCGAATACAGATTTATCAAACTCAGTTGTATCGGTTCTTGCACCTATGTGATAAATAGCTTCCACATTGTGTTGGTTTTCATCTAACCACGAAAAAAAATCGTCGCGATGTACTTTTTGATATATGTTTTTATTTTTTATGTTCTTGTTTTTATCTTCTCTACTAAAATCATCGACAGCAATAATTTTTTTATCGCTTGCAGAGTTTAATTTTCCTATCAATGCAGAGCCGATAAAACCTACGGCTCCTGTAACTACTATATACTTCATTTTCTATTTTTTAATTTTGTTCAAAGATATGTTTTTCTGAAAAACAAATCGTAACATGATAGCAAAAAAAAATCGCTATTTATTTATAGCGATTTTTTTAATTTATTTATTATTCATCTACTTAACGGTATTCATGTACGCAATCAGGTCTAACATTTTGTTTGAGTATCCCCATTCGTTGTCGTACCATGCAATCAATTTAACGAAATTAGGATTTAGCATAATACCGGCTTGTGCATCAAAAATACACGAGTAGCTATTTCCAATAAAGTCGCTTGATACAAGAGGTTCATCAACGTATTGAATAATACCTTTCATATTTCCTTCTGCCGACTTTTTAATAACTTCTTTAATTTCTTCGTAGCTTGTCGATTTTTTTAAGCGACAAGTTAAGTCAACAACAGAAACATTAAGGGTTGGAACTCTAAAAGCCATTCCTGTGAGTTTTCCTTTAAGTTCAGGAATTATTATTCCAACAGTTTTTGCAGCTCCTGTGCTTGAAGGTGCAATGTTAGAACCGGCTGCTCTGCCTCTACGCCAATCTCTGGACGAAGAACCGTCAACTATTTTTTGAGTAGATGTAAGTGAGTGTACTGTTGTCATAAGACCTTCTTCTATGCCGAACTCATCGTTAATAACTTTTACCAAAGGTGCAAGACAATTGGTAGTACAGCTTGCATTTGAAGCAAATGTTTCACCTTTATATTCTTTATGATTGACACCATAAACAAAGACGTGAGTATCGTCTTTTGCCGGCGCCGACATAACAACATGTTTTGCACCACCGTTGATGTGAGCCTGACAGCTTTCGGCAGTTAAAAACTTACCTGTGCATTCAAGAACAAAATCGGCTCCTACAGATGCCCAGTCAATTTCGGCTGGGTCTCTGTGCGAGGTAAATCTTGTTGCTTTACCATCTACAATAATATTGTTGCCTTCAACTTCAATTTTTTTATCAAATATGCCGTGAACCGTATCGTATTTAAGCTGATATGCTGAATATTCAGGATCTTGTAGGTTGTTTACAGCAACAACTTCCATATCATTTCTATTACTTGCAGCTCTGAACGCGAGGCGTCCGATACGTCCAAATCCGTTAATTCCTATTTTTATCTTTTCCATAGTATTGTATTTTTATTATTCGGTGCAAAATTACACATTATTTCAAAATTAACTTACTTATCCGATTATTTATTTGTTACTATTTATTAATAATACTTCTGTAAGCTCTACTACACAAGTGCACATAAAAATACTGCCCTAAACAAATTAGAGCAGTATTAATATATTTATTAGTTAAAACTTAGAACTTATAGATAGCTCCAACAGTTATTGCTCCTAAGTTAGCAACATTTGTTAAGTCAAAATTCATGCCGAAGAACGAAGCAGTCGAAACTGTTTTTTGTTGTGGTGCCGGTGGATTATCGGCTGTTCTGACAAAGCCTGCGTTAAAGCCAAGGAAGTTAAGGTTGGTCCTTAACTGAACATGATTGTTAACATCGTATTTTAAACCCGGTGCTAAACCAACTGCCATTCCTACAACAGGATCTGAAGCAACTCATAAACCTCCGAGTGTTTCAGTAACTTTGCCGAAAACAAAAGTAAAGCTACCACGAGCAAAAACTCCAAATTTACCTACTTTCATAAAGGTGAAATCAGCGTAAGGGCGGAGCTGAAATAATGTAGTAGTTGCTTTATAGTTATCTGGAATAGCATTATCATTTTCTGTAAAAATAGTCAAACCCACAACACCTCCAATGGCAAGCTTATCAGACAAAATAAAACCTAACTCAGGACTTAGGTCAAAAGTAAATTCAGATGGACCTTTCACGGAAACATTTCCTTGAACGTCTTTTGATCCATTAGTATTAATTCCAAAAGTACCTCCCATGTACATTTGAGAATAACCTGCAGTAACAAACATAACTACAAAAACTGTAATAAGTAATCTTTTAAACTTCATAATATTAATTATTAAAAAATGCCTACTCTTTGTTGGTTTTTCGGCTTACACCATATTGCAAAAATAACAAATTTTGAATATATCCAAAATTTGTTATTTAATTTTTATGTTTTAAGAAAGCTTTTCTAGATTATTTTACATACTATATTATCTAACGTGTTGTATTACAGCATTTGGTACATATTTAAAATATCTATTAACAAAATTGAAAAATTATCAACAATAAGTCCGTTATATAGTGTGAAATAAGCTTTATAAATTTATACAGCCATTTTCAACTTCTATTAGTTTTTGCTTAATACTAACTCCTGCCGCATAACCACCAAGTTTTCCATCATAAGTAATTACCCTATGACAAGGAACAATTATAGCTATAGGATTTCGATTATTAGCCATACCTACAGCTCTTGCTGCCTTTGGGTTACCAATCTGTACGGCAATATCTTTGTACGAACGTGTTTGTCCGTAAGGGATTTTGCATAATACTTGCCAAACTTTAATCTGAAAATCAGTACCAAGCAATTTTATTGGAACTGTAAACTCTTTTCTTTTTCCTTCAAAATATTCGTTAAGTTGCTTAAGGGTTTCATCTGTCAAAGCGCAGGGTAACGATTCTGCTGACTCTGTTTTGTTGTTACCAACAAAATCAACTCCAACAATAAAATTATCATGATAAGATATTTTTATTTCTCCCAACAGCGTTGTGTAAATAGCTGATAAAACTGTATCCATTATGATAAAAAAACAATTATGTTAAAGGACAAATTTAACAATTTGAAACAAAAAACAATTATTTGCACTAAAATTTTAATAAACATTTAACCTGTAGTGAAAAACCTTTAGCAAAATCTAAAAACCTTAATAATATTTACGAAAAAACAATTACTTTTGCAAACGATGAAAAATATTCGAAATTTTTGCATAATAGCTCATATAGACCATGGTAAAAGTACTTTGGCTGATAGGTTATTGGAAGCTACCGACACGTTAAATCTCAGACAGCAGCAAGATCAAGTTCTTGATAGTATGGATTTGGAAAGAGAGCGCGGTATTACAATAAAAAGTCATGCCATACGTATGGATTACAATTATGGTGGCGAAAATTATGTATTAAACTTAATTGACACGCCCGGGCACGTCGACTTTTCTTACGAAGTTTCTCGTGCAATAGCTGCCTGCGAAGGTGCGTTGCTTATTGTTGATGCAACACAAGGCATTCAGGCTCAAACCATATCGAACTTGTACTTAGCTTTGGAACAAGACTTGGAAATTATTCCTGTCATCAATAAAATTGATATGGACGCGGCTATGCCCGACGAAGTTGAAGACCAAATTGTGGATTTGCTTGGTTGTAAGCCCGAAGAAGTTATTAGAGCAAGTGCAAAAATAGGCTTTGGAATAGAAGATATTTTATCTGCCATTATTAATAGGATTCCTGCACCTAAAGGCGATGCAGATGCACCGCTACAAGCTCTTATTTTCGACTCTTTGTTCAATCCGTACAGGGGTGTTATTGCTTACTTCAGAATTTTTAACGGAACTCTTAAAAAAGGCGACCACGTTAAATTTATGGCTACCGACAGAGATTATACGGCTGACGAAATTGGAATTTTGAAACTTGCGTCGGAGCCTGTCGATGAGCTTAATGCGGGAGACGTTGGATACATTATTTCGGGAATAAAAACTGCCAAAGAAATTAAAGTCGGCGATACTATTACTCATGTTGAAGATGGTTGCCATAAACCCATAGAAGGCTTTAGCAACGTTAAGCCTATGGTTTTTGCCGGATTGTATCCTGTTGATAGCGAAGACTACGAAGACCTAAGAGCTTCTATTGAAAAATTGCAACTTAACGATGCTTCGCTAACCTTTGAACCCGAATCATCAGTGGCACTAGGATTTGGTTTCCGTTGCGGTTTCTTGGGATTATTACACATGGAAATAGTTCAAGAGCGTTTGGACAGAGAGTTCGACATGGACATTATAAACACCGTACCAAACGTTATGTATAAGGTTATAACCACAAAAGGTGAAGTTTTAGAAGTGCATAATCCTTCCGGCATGCCCGATGTTAGTACAATACATCACGTTGAAGAACCGTACATTCATGCTCAAATAATTACGAAATCGGAGTACCAGGGAAGCATTATGAAACTGTGCTTAGACAAAAGGGGTACAATGAAAAATCAGGTTTACCTTACACAAGACCGCGTTGAACTTACTTTCGATATTCCATTAGGCGAAATTGTATTCGATTTTTATGATAAACTAAAGAGTATATCAAAAGGCTACGCCTCATTTGATTATCATATATCCGACTATAAATTATCAAACCTTATAAAATTAGATATTTTATTGAATGGCGACCCTGTTGACGCACTTAGCACACTTATACATCGCGATAATGCTTACACATTTGGTAGAAGAGTTTGCGAAAAACTTAAAGAGCTGATACCACGTCAACAGTACGAAATTGCTATTCAGGCTGCAATAGGTTCAAAAATAATTGCTCGCGAAACTATTAAGCCACTTAGAAAAGACGTTACTGCTAAATGCTACGGTGGAGATATTTCGAGAAAACGTAAACTTTTGGAAAAACAAAAGAAAGGTAAAAAAAGAATGCGACAAATAGGAAACATTGAAGTCCCGCAAAGCGCCTTTCTAGCAGTTCTTAAATTAGATTAATCTATAAATCTGGATTACATATGCCTCAAGGAGTGGATAATTTGTTGTACAATTACGACACAACACAAAAGTTGAACTTCCACCCTTTGTTTCCATATTTTGATACTGTGCAAAAAACTACCGACAGTACAAATCTTGTCGGTACAAATAATAATTATCAAAAATATTATCAAGAAGTTTCGGGATTCGATAATCTTTTGAAAACCTCCGATTTCGACCATATTCAAACTAAAACCACTATCAATAACGATTGGTTGGTTTTTGTAATTCTGATAAGCATTTCAATTTTTTCTGTAATACAAACTTTTTTCAACAAGCGAATACAACAAATGTACAAGGTTATTGTCAAACCTTCTCATTTGTACCAAATAGAGCGCGATGGAAATTTGCTTTCAGAATTTATTCAAATACCGTTAAACATCATACAACACCTGATAATCCCTCTGTTTATTTATCAAACTGCAGTTTATTACGAGATTATATCTTCGCAACGTGGGCTCCTTCTATATGCAATTTTTGTGGGTGTTTACGTATTGATAAACCTAACACGGCATTTGGCAATTCACCTTTGGGGATTAACATTTTCTACTAAAAGTTTAAGTCAAACTCATCGTTTGCTGCTAACCATATATAATCAAATCACTGCTATATTAATAATGCCAATATCATTGTGTTTTCTTATTTGGCAGAACTCTGTTTTTATAAAAACAGGTTTTTTAATAGCGGCTATCATGTTGACTATTAGAGTTATAAGACTTTTCTACATGAGCTTTTTTCAAGCAAGGCATCAATTATTTTATATAATTGTGTACTTTTGCACACTCGAAATTATACCAATTTTGATAATTATTAAAACAATTTATATACACATATAAATAGATTGAACATAAAATTAACAAATCATGGCACAAAAAATACTAATATCGCAACCCAAACCTAACGAGTTAAATATAACTCCATACAAAGAATTGGAAACCAAATACGGCGTTAGCTTTGATTTTGTACGATTTTTTAAAAACGAAAGCGTTTCGGTAAGAGAGTTCAGAAACAGCAAAACGTACATAAACGATTACACTGCTGTTGTTTTTAACAGTCGCCATGCTGTTGACAACTTCTTTAATTTGGCAAAAGAAGTCAGAGTTCAGGTAAAAGAATCGATGAAGTATTTTTGCCTTTCAGAAGCTATTGCGAACTATCTTCAAAAATATATACAATACAGGAAAAGGAAAATATTTTTCACAAACCAGTGTACAAACGAGCTGATTGAGCTTATTAAAAAGAATAACACCGAAAATTATTTACTTCCTTGTTCGGAAGTAACAAACAACGAAATAAGCAACGCTTTGGAAGAAGCCGGTATTAAGTTTCGTCAAACAACAATGTACCGTACTGTTTCGGAAAAGTTAGACGATATTGACATTACCAAGTACGACATTATTGTATTGTACAGCCCGAAGGGAATAACCGCTTTGTTTGATAATTGGAAAGATTACAAACAAAACAAACAAACCATTGCCACATTCGGCGATTCGACTAAGCAATACGCCAGAGAACGCGGACTTAAAGTAGGAATATCGGCACCAACATCAAAATTCTTTTCAATGACCGCCGCTTTAGACGATTACTTGAATAAAAAGAACAAAATATAATCCTTATCAGAAAAGATTTAATTGTAGCATTTTGTCAGAAATAAACACCGATAATTCGTTTTCGAAAAATGAAAGAATTTGCTCGGCTTTACAAATATCCGAACTTTTTAGTAAGGGAAAGTGTATTACCAAAAAGCCTATAAAACTTATATACCTGCAAAAACCTTCTGTCGACAACGATGCTACTGTTAAAGTGTTGATTTCCGTCCCCAAAAAAAAACTGCACAAAGCCGTCGACCGCAATCGTGTCAAGCGGTTGATAAGAGAATGTTACCGACTTAACAAAAGCAAATTGCACCAAAAAATTGATTGCAATTGCCAGGTGCTTTTGGCTTTTATTTACACCGAAAATCAGGTTTACAAATATGCTGCAATTTATGACGCAATAAATGATTTGTTTAATCGTTTACCAATAAAACATGAAGAGAGTAATATCTAAAATACTAATAGCTTTGATACGTTTTTACCAAATTGCAATATCGCCGTACCTTCCTCCTTCGTGCAGATACCAACCTACATGCTCAACATACAGCATTGAAGCAATAAAAAAACACGGACCAATAAAAGGTTCGTGGTTGGCAATAAAGCGTATTTTGTCATGCAACCCGTGGGGCGGTAGTGGATATGACCCTGTTCCTTAAATTTTAAAATAAGTTTCAAATATGAATAAAAAAATTACATCTTTTAGCAAATTAATTTTTACGATAATTATAGCTATTGCCTTTTTTCAAAAGGGATACGGACAAAATGACAAAGATTTTGAAATTCTGAAAAATGTAGATATTTACACATCGCTGTACAGAACCCTTAATGCCAACTACGTTGACGATATTAAGGTATCGGAAATGATGAAAACAGGCATAGAAGCAATGCTTAAAGAACTTGACCCATATACTGTTTTTGTTTCGGAAAGCGAAATTGAAGATATAAAATTTATTACAACCGGCGAATATGGCGGCATTGGCTCATTAATACAAATGCGAAACGATAGAGTTATTATTTCGGAACCTTACGAAAATTCGCCTGCACATAAAGCCGGACTTAAATCCGGTGATATTATTCTGAAAATAAATAATCAGTCGGCACTTGGAAAGACAGTTCAAGACGTTAGCGCCATGCTTAAAGGACAACCCGGCACATCTATAGATATTGAGATTGAAAGACCCGAAACCAATAAGACTCTGAACATAAAAGTAACTCGCGAAAAAATCTCCATACCGCCTGTCTCATACGCTAGCGTACTAAGCAATAACGTTGCTTACATTAAGCTCAATTCGTTTACCCAAAACTCGTACAATGAAGTTAGAAAAGCTTTTACAAGTATGCGCGACACTACTAAACTAAAAGGTGTAATCTTAGACTTAAGAGATAATTCGGGCGGACTGCTAACCGAAGCCGTTGATATTGTCAACTTGTTTGTAGATAAAGGCGAACACGTTGTTAGCACAAAAGGCAAACAAAAAGATAAAAACAGTTCCTTTTATACAACAAAAACGCCAATCGATACCAAAATACCTGTTGTTGTTTTAGTTAACGGCAGAAGCGCTTCGGCTTCCGAAATTGTATCGGGTGCTATACAAGATTTGGACAGGGGTGTTATTATTGGCAGACGCACATTTGGCAAAGGTTTGGTGCAAAACATTTTCCCTTTGGATTACAACACACAGGTTAAAGTTACCGTAGCCAAATATTACATTCCAAGTGGCAGATGTATTCAGGCAATAGACTATACACATCGCAACAAGGATGGCGACCCCGATATTATTCCCGACTCGCTGATAAATGAATTTAAAACTCGCAATGGTCGTAAAGTGTACGACGGAAAAGGAATACAACCCGATATTTTGTCCGATACGGTTTCGTTTAACAGTATTATTTTCAATCTAATAACTCAAAATATCATTTTCGACTACGCTACCAAGTTTGCTGCTAATAACGCAACAATTGCAAGTCCTTCCAAATTTCAAATATCCGACGGTCAGTACGATGAGTTTGTGAAATTCACCCAAAATAAAAATCTTACCTACAAAACGCAAATGGAAGAAGTTTTGGAAGATTTGAAAAAAGCTGCCGAATTTGAAAATTCTTTCGAAAATATAAGCTCCGAATATAATCAGCTGAAAAACATAATTGAACAAAACAAAAACAAAGACCTTATCACAAACAAAAAACAAATAAAACAGCTAATCGAACAAGAAATAATTTCGAGATATTACTACCAAAAAGGCAGAATTGAACATTTTTTGAAAGACGACAACGATGTTTTAAAAGCGATAGATATTATCAATAACAGCGATAAATACAAAGAAATTTTAAAGAAAAAGTAATTTTTATTCATGAAACTGAAAACAACTTCGTTAAACTATAAAGACGGATACTTTATTTCGATAGTATTGCTTGTTGCTAGCTTGCCGCTCTCGAAGTTTACGATGAGTGTTTTTCAGTTTTGCATCTTGTTTTTTTGGCTTTGGCATGGAGTTTCTTACCCCAAAAGTTTGAGCCGGTCAAGCAAAAACTCTGTAATAAAAATCATTTTTGCTTACTTAGCGGAAATTTTTAAACAGCTTATAAACAAGTTTAAAATACTGTTTAAAAATAAAGTTGCGTTGGTTTTTGTTTCTATTTTCTTTATGCACATTATTGGTCTCACCTACACCACCGATTTTAATTACGCATTTAACGACATCAGAATAAAAGTTCCGTTGTTTATTCTCCCTTTGTTTTTCGTTAGCGGTCCAAAATTATCAATAAAACAGCTACACATTATTTTTATAGTTTACATTCTCGCTGTTTTAGGCGGAATTACCTATCAATCATTGCTTTTTTACCAAGCCGGCGAAGCAAGTGCCTACGCAATAAACTCGCACGTTAGCCACATACGTTTTAGTCTTAACGCTATTTTTGCAATGGCACTTTGTTTCTACTTTGTTTTTAGTAAAATCTTTAAAAACGTACTTGTCAGACTGCTTTTTGTTATTCCAATTGCCATAATTGTAGCGTTTGTTTCACACTTTAATTATAAAACCGGAATTATGCTTATCCCTATAGTGGTTGGACTATCGGTGGTATTTTTAATTATTAATTGTAAAAATAAAATAGTAAAAACAACGGCTATAATCGGTACAGCAATAGTGATAATTTTGGGCATAATTGGAATTAAAATTTTGTTCGACAGTTTTAAACCGAAAACAATAGACTTTGCCACTTTGGATAAGGTAACGGCAAACGGAAACGCCTACACACACGATACGACAAACTACAAAACCCACAACGGCAAATGGATGGGCTTGTATATTTGTTATCCCGAACTCATCGAAGAATGGAACAAACACAGCTCTACCGATTTTTACGGCAAAGACAAAAAAGATCAGCCGATTAGGGGAACGTTGATAAAATATTTAGCATCAAAAGACCTAAGAAAAGATGCCGAAGGTTTTAGTAAACTTAGCAGCGAAGATATTGAAAACATTGAAAACGGCATAAATAATGCAAATTATACGTCGGGAAAGACATTGCGTAACAATTTTGAAGATTTTTATGCGGGATATTGCAACTACAAAACCAACAAATACGTCAATTACAACACGTATTGGCAAAGAGTTGAATATTGGCGTACATCTATTTTGATAATAAAACAGCATCCTGTTTTTGGCGTTGGCACCGGCGATTTGCAATTGGCATTCGACAAACAGTACGAAAAAATGCAAAGCACTTTGGATACTCAATTCCGACATCGCTCGCATAATCAGTTTTTGGCTATTGCTATTGCGTTTGGATTAGTTGGCTTGGCTTTATTCGTTTTCGTACAATTTTATCCGCCAATAAAACAAAAAAGTTTTAAAAATTACTATTTCTACATTTTTTGGTTCATAGCAATGATATCAATGCTTACCGAAGACACATTGGAAACCCAAGAAGGTGTTACATTTTACGCAGTTTTTATGGCTTTGTTTTTATTTGCAGTAAATTTTGCCAATAGCAACGATAAATCGGAACAAGAAACTTAAACACAACACGATTATGGAAAAAAAACATATTACTATCAGTTACAACGAGTTTTCAAACGTAAATGAGCTTGAAGAATATCAACAAAAGTTAATTCGCAAAGCCGAAATTGTTTTAAAAAATGCTTACGCTCCTTTCTCGAATTTTAAAGTCGGAGCAGCCGTATTGTTAAGTAATAATAAAGTAGTTACGGGCTGCAATCAGGAGAATGCTGCTTTCCCTTCGGGATTGTGTGCCGAAAGAGTTGCTCTTTTTTCTGCTGCATCAAAATATCCGGGTGTAAAAGTAAAATGTATTGCCATTGCCGCCGAAAGTAGTAATCTGTTTTCACCTGATATTGTAACACCCTGCGGTGCTTGCTGTCAGGTTATGAGTGAGTTTCAACTACATAATAATGAACCGATAGAAGTGCTGCTTAAAGGCAAAAATAAAATAATTCAACTGTTTGGAATCCAACAACTATTACCTTTTACATTTAAAACCAACGGTTAACCGATTGGCGAAAATCTTGCCTGAAACAATAAATTCACCTTACTTTTTACAGATAATTTTTACCATCTGAAAGTTTTTTTCATTTTATTAACCTTTATTAAAAAAGTTTTTATAACTTTACAAGAAATTTTTAGCCGTGTCTTTCAAAAATTTAATATTCACATACTTACACATTTTAAGCCGCCAAAAAGGCAATAGACATTGCTTATCTGTTTATTAACATAGCAGATAAGCACAAAACAACGGCTTAAGCTACTTGCCTTAATTTAAAGTAGCTAAACAAAATAATAATAAATTTAAAAAATAATATAAATATGAAAAAGTTTAGTTTAATTAAAATAGCTGTAATAGCAATTATTGCTACTTTAAGTCTTGGACTTTTCACGGCTTGTAACAAAGAGAATGATGCTTTATCATCTAGTAAAGATAATGAGGTTACTATTGTTACACCCGAAAATGATATTTTCACAAAATGGGAGTGCTTTTCTGCTAAAGGTATTAAAATTACATTAGATTTATATAAAGACAGATATTATACAACACTAAGTGATACTACTCCTTCCTTATGTAAGGGCTTATTTTTTGCAAACAACGTTTGGGTAGAATATCAAATGAATCAGGATACAATGTTTCTTACCAAAATTGGAGATTTAGAGTTGGTACCTGATGGTAGTGTTAGTCCCAAATGGTTAATAGACACACCTTCTGATAACGTTATGGCAATGGAATACTTAGGGCTTATACCTGCTGTTGAATACATAGAATTAATGTATGAGTTTAAACGTATTAAATAGTTTTGCTCAATAAAAAAGGGTGCAGCAGATTTCCCCCGCTACCGCCCCCGCTACCGCACGATTGCATCGTGTGGTAATTGTTTCTGAAAACATTAACTTGTTAAATCATTAGAATTTTGTATTTTTGGCATTCAACTAAATTGAGAAAATTATAATGAGCCGCAACTACAAGTTTCGGACTTGCCACACGATACAATCGTGCGACAGCAAAATAGTTAACTAAATTCTAAAAATATGAAAAAGTTTAATTTAATAAAAATAGTTGTAATAGCGATAATTGCTGCTTTAGGTATTGGTCTTTTCTCGGCTTGCAACAAGGACAATGATAATGCAAATGCTGTTACACCCGAAAATGATGTTTTCACAAAATGGGAGTGTGTTACTACCAGAGGTAATAAAGTTACATTAGATTTGTACAAAGACAAATATTTTACCACACTAAGCGATACTACTCCTATGTTATGTACAGGCTTATTGTTTGGAAACAATGTATGGGTAGAATATCAAATGAATCAGGATACGATGTTTCTTACCAAAATTGGAGATTTTGTAATAGAACCTTCTGGTGGTAGTCCCGGATGGTTTATAGACAAACCTTCTGAGAACATTATGATAATGGAGTACTTAGGTCTTATAGTCGGAATTGTAGAAATAACATATGAGTTTAAACGTGTTGAATAGTTTTTGAATAATTCTATGATGAAAAAATTATTACTAATTATTTTAACGCTAATTATTGCAACTTCCCTAACTGTTGACAAGCCTGCATACTTGATTTACAATTCGGCAGGAAAATCGAATAAATATCAAAAAATGATTAAATCTTGTGCCAAAGCCGATATTATTCTGTTTGGCGAACTGCACAACAATCCCATTTGCCACTGGTTGGAATTTTCTCTAACAAAAGATTTGCACAAAGCTAAATCGGGTAATATAATTTTGGGTGCAGAAATGTTTGAAAGCGACAATCAACTTATTTTAGACGAATACCTCAGCGGCTTGATAAAAGAAAGAAATTTTGAAAACGAAGCCAAACTATGGAATAACTACACAACCGACTATAAGCCTATTGTTGAGTTTGCAAAAGAAAACGAATTAACATTTGTTGCCACAAACATACCTCGCAGATATGCAGCTCTTGTTAATAGCGAAGGTTTTGAAGGTTTGGATAAACTAAGCGATGATGCTAAATCGCTTATACCTCCATTGCCCATTCTTTACGACGAAAACTTACCTTGCTATAAAAACATTGCTGAAAATATCGGCATGATGCCTAACAAAAACACTCTTAATAATATTGGGAAAGCTCAAGCCGTTAAAGATGCAACAATGGCTCACTTTATTTACAAAAACTTTAAAAAAGGAAACACATTTATTCACTTCAACGGAAGATACCATTCCGATAACTTTTCGAGTATAGTTTGGTATTTGAACCAATTAGACAGCACACTGAAAATAACTACTATAAGCTGTGTAGAACAAGACGATATTCAATCCTTTGAAGAAAAAAATAAGGGTATAGCTGATTTTATTATTGCTATACCCTCAGATATGACTAAGACTTACTAAAAACTATGTTTAGTTTTTAAAATCCTTATTAAACTGTATAAGTCTCTTTTCTAGGTCTGGGAATTGATCACGATATACCAACGAAACACAAGCTCTTAGTCCTTCGGTTCTTTCGCTACCGGTAATTCTTAGCGAAATCGCACTTACTCCGTAATAAATAAGCGCTTCAATAAGTTGTTCGCCACTCAATCCCGGGTACGAAATTGTGAAATAAAATCCGTCGGCTACAGGCTCGTCAAGGTCTTTATCGTAAACTATTTTGAAACCGTTGTCGGTAAAGAGTTTTTTCATAATTCTAGCTTTTTCGCCGTACTCAATAACGTCGTCTCTAAAATTATATACGCCATCATTGGTAGCTTTAAGCATGGCAGCCAAAGCGTACTGCGCCGAGTGTGCAGTACCCGAACTCAATGAATATACTGTTCCGAACACTATTGCTCTACCAAATTTTGAATTTCCAAAATACTGTACAAGATTTTCCGATTCAGTGTTGAAAAGTTTATCGCTAATAACCATTACGCCTATACGCTGACCGGCATAACTAAACGCTTTAGAACTGCTGATAAGCATAACGTAATTGTCGGTGTATTTTGCTACACTTGGCTGATAAGGAGGTTTGCCAGGCTGTCCGTAATCTTTACGGAAGTCCATTGCAAAGTAAGCCAAATCTTCTAAAACTATAACATTGTACTTATTTGCCAACTCGCCTATTATCTTTAATTCATCGTCGGTTAAGCATACCCACGACGGATTGTTAGGATTGGAATATAGAATTGAGTGCACGTTGCCTTTCGACAAATATTCCTCTAATTTTCCTCTTAGTTTTTCTCCTCTAAAATTATATACGTCAAACGATTCAAATTTTTGTCCCAAAACTCTGTGTTGTTGTTTGTGCACAGGAAATCCCGGGTCGATGAAAAGAGTGGTATCTTTCTCTTTGCTCATTCTGTTAAGGGTTAAAAACAAAGCAAAACTTGCTTGCATAGAACCGACTGTCGGGATACACGACGAAGGACTTACATCAACATCGATAAAGTTTTTAACAAAACGCGAAATTTCGGTCTTTAACTCGGGTATTCCGTCTATATCGGGATATACAGCAGCTACGCCTTTTTTCAGTGCAGCAATCTCTGCATTGGTACCGATTTCTGTTGGTACTAATCCCGGAACTCCCATTTCCATTCTAACGTATCTAACTCCGCTATCGCGCTCAATGTTATCTACCAATCTTTTAATTTCTCTAATGCTGGCTTTGCCAACAGACGACAAACCCATCAATTGTAAGTTCTTCTTAACAACTTCTGCGGGTACTGGTGTGTTTTTATATTCAAAATTCATAATTATAACTGTATTTTTATTTCAATGCAAAGGTCTGATTAATTTTCCAAATAAGCAAGGCGTTGGACTAAATATGTTTTAAAAGGAGTGCAAAATCATTAATGTAGGATAATACCTTGAAATGGTGAGTGGTGAGTGGTGGGTGGCGGTTGGAAGACGGAAGACAGAAGACAGAAGACAGAAGACAGAAATTAGAATTATCAAATTTTTAACTCTGACTCATAACTCGAAACTCGCAACATCCCGAAACTTCGGGATAACCCGAAACACGCAACCCGAAACCCGCAACTTCGTGATTAAAGATGATTATAGGACTCAATAATTCAAAATAGACATTAAGAACATTTAACTACCCACAAATAAAACTAAAATATTACCTTTGCCGTTTTATATAAAAATCATTTATGAATTCTATAAAATCTAACAATACTGTAAAAGGAGCCATTGCCATATGCATTGCTGCAACACTTTGGGGATTAGACGGAGTTGTCCTTACTCCTCGTTTGCATTTACTGGATATATCATTGGTTGTTTTTGTACTGCACGCTCTACCGTTTACTTTAATGTGCGCTATATTTTCAAAAGAAATTAAATTACTTAAGACCTTTAATTTTCAAGATTATTTAGGCTTTATTCTTGTAGCATTTTTCGGCGGATTCTTAGGAACTTACGCTATAGTAAAAGCTCTATTTTTGGTTGATTTTCAACAACTTACAATTGTAATATTACTACAAAAACTTCAACCGATTTTTGCTATAATTTTAGCAGCTATAATACTGAAAGAAAAGTTTCAGAAAAATTTCCTACTGTGGGCAAGTATTGCAATAGTTGCAGGCTACTTTTTAACCTTCGGATTTAACGCTCCCAACTTTAACCCAAGCGATAAAACAGGGCTAGCCGCCTTGTACTCTTTATTAGCCGCATTTTCATTTGGTGCTTCTACAGTAATAAGCAAAAAAATACTATTCAGATTTAATTTCGTTTCGGCAACCTACTACCGATTTGGTTTTACAGCCCTTATTACCCTTATTATCTTGCTATTTAGCAATAAAATAGGTTTGGTTGTAACTATTAATCCTAACCAATGGTTAATATTTTTAATTATTGGCTTAACTACGGGCTCGGGTGCTATATTCCTATATTACTACGGACTTAGAAAAGTAAAAGCAATGGTTTCGAGTATTTGCGAACTGTGCTACCCAATTTCTGCTATTATATTCGACTATATTTTTAACGGAAAAGTGCTTTCGCTTGTACAATGGGTTAGCGCTACAGTTATGATTTTAGCCATTTACAGATTGAGTAAGAATTAGTGTGAAAAATATAGGTTAGCTATTGGCTTTGGCTGTCAGCCGTTGGCGGGTAAAGTTAGAAATTAGAAGTCTGAAGGTAGAAGTGGAGAAATTCACTGTTATTAACCTCTATTTCTAATTTCTAATTTTTAATTGACTCATAACTCATAACTCGAAACTCAAAACTATCCCGCAATCCGCACCATCCACCATTCACCAACCACCATTCACATATAAATTATACAAACAAATTTTATCTTATTAACCTAATAATTACTACTTTTGCAGTTACAACAATAACATAAAAAACAAATAATATGGCAAATATTTTAATGGATCCTATAGGTAAGCTAATGGGACTTAGATATAAATCGCACCCATGGCACGGCGTTGAGCTTGGCGAAGAATGTCCCGACGTTGTTACCTGTTTTATCGAAATGGTTTCTACCGATACCGTGAAATACGAAGTTGACAAAACCAGCGGCTATCTCAGGTTAGACCGTCCTCAAAAATACTCAAATGTTGTACCGGCTTTATACGGCTTTTTACCGCAAACATACAGCGGCGATTCAGTTGCTGAATTTTGTATGCAAAAAAGCGGCAAAACGGGAATTAAAGGAGATGGCGACCCTATCGACATTTGCGTTCTGACCGAAAAAACAATTTCGCACGGAGATTTTTTGGTACATGCACGACCCATAGGCGGATTTAGAATGATTGACGGAGACGAATCTGATGACAAATTAATTGCAGTGCTATACAATGATGCTGTTTATGGCGATTATCAAGATATTAACGACTGCCCCGAACTCGTTGTTCATCGATTGCAGCACTACTTTTTGACCTACAAAGACTTGCCCGGGAAAGAAAGTAACGTCGAAATTACGCACATTTTTGGCAAAGAAGATGCACACGAAATAATTATGCGTTCGATAAAGGATTATAGAAATCACTTCAGTAATATATACACAATTTTGAAAGACGTATAATCGTTAATGCAATTGTAATGTTGTAATGTTTGTAGCACTTTACAATATTTTACTACTTTTGTAAACAGTTAATATTCCATACTGATGATAAAACCGACTAAGAATAGTAAAACGTACATTATAATTGCCCTTATTATTGGAACTTGTTTTTTCAAGCCTTCGTATTCGCAGATTGGCGTAACAATCCCTAACCTTCAAATATGTAACAACTCGTACAATTACGTACCTGTTATTATCAGCAACTTTATTGATATCGATTCGTTTTGCATTGAAATAAAATACAACAACGATATTGTAAAAAACACATCGTACTATGGATTGCACCAAGCTCTGAACGAAGGCAATGCCAACATTACAATTAGCGAAAATATTACAACTATAAAATGGCATACCGAACATGCTGGAGCTATTATTATAAACGACACATTGCTACATCTGAACTTTTTTGCCAATTCAATTGGCAGTACCGAACTGCAAATAATTGAAAGCTCATGTTATTTTTATTCGTCAGACGGTTCGCTACAAACATTCATGGCGAATAATGGAACATTAAACGTTAACGGAAAACCTAAAGTTTTTCTTACCGAAATAAATGCTACCTGCATGAATAAATGCGAAGCTAATTATTTAGCCTCCGTTTACGACGGATATGCTCCGTATCAGATTTTATGGAACGGTTCGCCTGGCAGATTCGACTCAATACAAACGGGATTATGCGCCGGTCCCAACAGCTTATGGATAAAAGATAAAATCGGATGCGTAACCGACACAATTTTTGAAGTTTCGGGACTTCCTTCGGCTAACGTTGAAATTGAAATTCGCTGCTACGACACGCTTACCGAAGTTATTTACCTTCAAAACCCAACATTGGATTTTTCTTTTAAAGAAATTCCTCCCTCTCATGTTCTTGAACCACCCTTGTGGGAATTTGGAGACGGCGACACCGCAAAAGCATTTACAACTTCTCACAAATACATTGGTGCTAAAGATAACACCGATGGATATTATATTCTGAAAGTGCATTTCATAAACGAAAACGGTTGCGATACTATAATTGAAAAAATTATTGAAATTCATGAAGCAAAACTGCGAATACCTAACATATTGATAAAAAATGCCGACAATGAATCGCATGCTGCTTTTATCATATCCGATAGAGAAGGTAGTTCTACCGTGGCTTCCGGAAACTACATATATAACCAAGTCATCAGAATGGAAGTAGTTATCAGAGACCGTTGGGGAAGGAAAGTCTTTGCAAGCAACGATTATAAAAACGATTGGAAAGCCGAAAATGTTACAGACGGGGTTTATTTTTATACCCTTAAAGTTATTGGGCATTATAAAAACGACTTCTTTAAAGGCTCTGTAACAGTTTTTACAAATAGTCTGTAGAATTATTTACAAATCATAGTGTTGAAACACATTATTTACATTTTTGTCATTCTTGCTACTTGCAACTTGAGTTTTGCTCAAAATGCCTTTGATACCGATATGTTTACTTTTGGAAAACATTGTAGCAGAAATATCATTGAAAAGAAAGACGTTTCTACCAAAAATGGTAATATGAACAACTACGATATTTCTTATCATCGTTTTGAATGGTACGTAAATCCCGAAGTTGACACTATTAGCGGCTGCGTTACAACATATTTCAAAACCTTAAATCAAAATACCGATAGCTTATTTTTCAATCTCACTTGTAAACTTACGGTAGATTCGGTTATAAACAATAATGTTCGTGTGTTACATATGCATACCAACGACCAATTGTGCATAACATTACCAAACAACGCCTGCTTTAACACTTTCGACTCGGTATCGATATATTATCATGGAAACCCTGTTGCACGTTGGCATAACGCATTTAACATCGATACACACGACGGTGTTGCCGTACTGTGGACGCTTTCTGAACCTTACGGCTCAAGTCATTGGTTTCCAACCAAAAACGACCTAACCGATAAAATTGACTCTGTGGATATTTTTGTATCAACGCCGGCGCCATACTCAACGGCTTCAATTGGCTTGCTTCAGTGGGACACAATATCGCCAAAGACCAATATCAGAACATGTTTTTGGAAACATCGCTACCCTATTGCCGCGTACCTGATTGGAATTGCTTCTACAAATTATTCCGTTTTCAATCAGTATCACGTTTTTACAAACAACGACACTTTGCTCATACAAAACTATGTTTATCCCGAAGATTCGGCTCTGCAACACTATATAGCAAATACAATGACCAAAGTTTATCAACTTTTTGAGGAATACTACGGCGCTTATCCGTTTATGAACGAAAAATACGGACATGCACAATGTGGTTTTGCCGGTGGCATGGAGCACCAAACTATGACTTTTATGGGCGGTATTTTCAGTCTTCATGTACTTGCTCACGAATTGGCTCACCATTGGTTCGGAAACATGATAACTTGTGGCTCATGGCACGATATATGGCTTAACGAAGGATTTGCTTCGTACAGCACTTTGCTTATGTACGAAAAGTTGAATGATGGTTCGTGGTGGCTACCGTGCAAAGAGCATGTTGTGAAAAGTATTACTTCAAAACCCGACGGCTCTGTTTATTGCTACGACATAACAGACCCTAGACGAATATTCGACAATCGCCTTACTTACGAAAAATCCACCTACGTACTACATACTTTAAGGTGGATTATAGGCGATTCTGCTTTTTTTACCGCCATAAAAAATTATCTCAACGATACAATTCTTCGCTACAAATTTGCCATGTCCGAAGATTTGATTAATCACTTTAAAAATGCCGCCAATACCGATTTGGAATGGTACTTCAACGACTGGCTCTACTGCGAAGGATATCCTTCATATAACATAACTCTCAGACATGTTGCTCAAAACGAGTACACAATCAATTTTGTACAAACACAGTCGCATCATTCTGTCGATTTTTTTAAACTTCCATTGCCAATAAAGATATTCGGCAATAATAAAGATACGATTATGGTTTTTGATAACACAGTCAATAATCAAACCTTCAACTTCATAACTGATTTTACAATAGACTCAATTCAATTCGACCCCGACAAATGGCTTGTTACAGCCAATAACAGTATTAACTATATTCTGAGCAAAGATATTGACGAAAGCAAAGTAGAAATCTACCCAAATCCTTGCTCAAACTTTTTTTGTATCAAAAACATAGACTTAGACAAGTATAAAATCAATATCTACAACACAAAAGGAGCAAAATTAAATTACACATTAGATAAGAAAAACAACTTATCGTACATAGTTAATATAAAAAATGCCATGTCCGGTATCTACATAATAGCGATAACCGATGGAAATAATAAAACAGTATTAAGCAAAAAAATATCAATTAAATAGATTCCGGTATCTTTTCAAAATTGAATCCTTTATCTAAACATTGCTTAATGTATTTTTCCAAAATTTCTAACATATTAGGTGCGGCTTTTATACTATCGTGAAAAACAATAATACTACCGCTTTTCGTGTATTTATTAGTAACATCAAGGCATTGTTGTGGCGATAGTTTTGGTGAAAAATCGCCCGAAATTACACTCCACATAACAATTTTGTATTCGGCTGATAATTTTTTTGCCCACATCAAAGGTAATATGCCATGTGGTGGTCGGAACAGCTTAGAATTAATCATTTTTGAAACTTCGTCTATTTCATTCTTGTACTGCATATAACTGACTTTGGTAGCTTTAACATGGTTATATGTATGTCCTCCAACCGAATGATTCAAATCAACAATATCATTAAACAAACTCAAATTATTTTTAACATTATTACCTACCATAAAAAAAGTAGCTTTAATATCGTATTTCTCAAGAATATCTAAAACTTTTGGAGTAACTTGCAGATTTGGACCATCATCGAAAGTAAGGTAAATACTATTATTCGAGTTTTTTATATCCCAAACTACACTTTTTGGATACAAATACCTAAAAACAAACGGTGTGTTGTGTAACATATTTGTTAATTTTGCAACAAAATTAATCATTAAATTATCTTAAATAGAAATTTAAGAGTGATTTTTAAATTATCTTTGGCAACATAATTTTTAACTAAAATAATAACAATAATGAAGAAATTGGTTCTACTCCGACACGGAGAAAGTTTATGGAATAAGGAAAATCGCTTTACAGGCTGGGCTGATGTTGATTTATCCGAAAGAGGTATAAAAGAAGCTATTGAAGCAGGTAAAACCTTAAAGGAAAATGGATTTGATTTTAAATTGGCTTACACATCGTATTTAAAGAGAGCTATAAAGACTTTGAACTTGGCTCTTGAAGAAATGGATTTGATGTGGATAGAAGTTCGTAAAACATGGCGATTGAATGAAAAGCACTACGGAGTTTTACAAGGTCTTAATAAAGCAGAAACAGCTCAAAAATACGGAGACGAACAAGTTTTAATATGGCGCAGAAGTTATGATGTACCTCCTGCACCAATGGCTGAAGACGACCCAAGATGCACAAGATTGCAACCCAGATATAAAGACATTGGAAATGATGCTCCTCTCACAGAAGCATTGAAGAATACCGTTGAAAGAATGATTCCCTACTGGGAAAACGAAATAAAACCATCGTTTGATAATCACGACCAACTTCTAGTTGTGGCTCACGGAAATAGCCTTAGAGCAATTGTAAAACACGTAAAAAACATATCCGACCAAGATATTATTGCATTGAACATTCCAACAGGAATACCTTACGTTTTTGAATTTGACGATAATCTTAACTTGGTAAAAGATTATTTCTTAGGCGATCCTGAAGTCATAAAAAAACTTATGGAAGAAGTTGCTAATCAGGGTAAAGCTAAGTAAACATAATGAGAACGTGGGTAATTCCGGATGTTCATGGTTGTATCAACACTCTTAAGGCGTTGATAGAAAATGTTTTACAACCAAACTCAAACGATAATATATATTTTTTGGGCGACCTTGTTGATAGAGGCGATAATTCTAAAGAAGTTATCGACTATATTTGGTCGCTCAAATATAGTGGTATTGCTACTCAAGTTGTAAAAGGAAATCATGAATACTACCTAATAGAGACCTACAAAGCTGAAACCAATAAAGGTTTTTGGAAAAAAAAACTTAATATACGCACTAATATTTATAAAGAATGGATGAGACACGGCGGCAAAAATACTTTGAATAGCTTTGGCGTTAGTTCTCCATCTCAATTACCGGAAAAATACGTAAAATACTTAGAAGAGCTACCCTACTACATCGAGACTGACAATTATTACATTGTTCATGCCGGATTTAATTTTGCCAACGATGATATTTTTTCGGATAAGCACTCTATGATGTGGGTTAGAGACTACGAAGTTGACAAGGACAAACTAAACGGAAAAAAAATAATACACGGTCATGTGCCTGTTCCTCTAGATTTTATACACCAAAATTTGAAATATAATTCATACGATTTCATCGACATTGACAATGGCGTGTATATGAAAGACAGACCCGATTACGGCAATTTGTTGGCTTTGGAATTGAACACTTTAAAACTTTTTGTACAACCGAATATCGATTAATAAAAACAATGATTTGCTAACTTAATTCGATTTCTGTTTTTTATCTAGCACATGCGAGATTTTAATTAAAAAAAAGAGCGTTGAAAATTCAACGCTCTTTTTGGATATATAATTTTGTTTTTAAACCAAATCTTTACTACAATACTGATTTAATTTCAACTCTACGGTTTTTAGCCCAGTTGGTAGGTCCATCATTTGGAGCTGCCGGTTGAGTAATACCATGGAATGATTTGATAATTCTTTCTTTTTCAATTCCTTTTTTAGCTAGGTAGTTGATAACATAATCGGCACGTTTTTCCGAAAGTCTCATGTTATAACCTTCATCGCCTCTTGAGTCGGCGTGACCTGCAACAGAAACTTTAACATCGCTGTGTTGTTTCATTAAATCAGCAACTTCGTTCAAATCTTTGGTATACTTTGAAATAACTACGCTGCTTGCAGTATTAAAGTAAACTACTTTGAAAATTTCTACGCTTGGTCCTTTAGGTGTTTCCGGACAACCTCTATTTGCTGCAGTTCCTGGAACTGTTGGGCAATCGTCGTCTTTATCAGGAATACCGTCACCATCAGTATCGGGGCAACCTCTTGTTGATTTAGGTCCTCTTAAATCCGGACATTCGTCGTCTTTATCAGGAATACCGTCACCGTCAGTATCGGGGCAACCGTTAAACTCAGCTAAACCAAATTCATTTGGACACTCGTCTTTATGATCAGGAATTCCGTCACCGTCTTTATCAGGGCATCCATTAAGTTCTTTTGAACCTGCTTCATTTGGACATTCGTCTTTATGATCGGGTATTCCGTCACCATCAGTATCGGGACAACCGTTGAATTCAGCTAAACCTGGCTCATTTGGACATTCGTCATCTTTATCAGCTATACCGTCGCCATCTTTATCAGGACAACCCATCAATTCAACAGTACCATATTCGTCAGGACATAAGTCTTTCTTGTCAGGAACTCCGTCGCCATCTCTATCTGAAGATTTAAATCTGATTTGTAAACCCAAAGATGCAAAACCAAAATGGTCATTTATTTCTTTATTGTTCACATTTTTAAAGTTGTCAACGACATCATCATTAAACAAAATATTGTGGTTATACTCAAGGTTTAAACCAACAACTTCTGACAATCTGATACCCAAACCAAGTCCGGCAGGAACCATAAACGAGCTTTTACTGATATTTTCCTTATTTGGTAAAGGATTTTCAGTACCTAACTGATATTGAGTACTCTTTGAGTTCAAATATCCGGCTCCACCCATTAAATACAAGTTGAGTAATCTTTTCGGATTATTGTTGAAAAGTTCATTAACGTTAAGAGTAAGCTGACCGCCTCCGTACATCAATTTACTACTAAAATCGCAGCTAGGAGCTCCTAAATCGTCTCTACCGCCAGATACTTTTCCCATATTGAAGTGTCCTCTAATTCCGACAACTCTACTAAATTGCCAACCCAAAGCGGCTCCATAGGCTAAATTGATTTCTTTGTCGTAAAAATCATTTTCATTTAAGTCCCCAAAATATTGGTGAATTCCAACATTTGGTTGAAGGTAAACATAACCATTAAATGGTACTTTAGCTTCTTGTGCGCTAACAGTCTGCGTTAAAGTGAAAACCAACAAAACTGATAGCAATAATTGTAAGATTGTGTTAAACTTTTTCATAATAAAATTAAATTTGGTTCTTAATAATGCAAATATAATATTGTTTTATAACTAATCTATTTATTTATTAAAAAAATGTAAAAATTTTACTTATTACAATGCCAAAAGCTACCGAAACATTCAATGAATGCTTAGTCCCAAACTGAGGTATTTCTAGGCTCACATCGCACATTTCAACTATTTGGTCGTCTATTCCGCATACTTCGTGACCAAGTACCAGTGCAATTTTTCTCATTTTGGGATTTTTAAAATTATAAATATCAATACTTTCAGTTGTTTGTTCTACACAAACTATTAAATAACCCTTTTCTTTCAATTCCAATATCGACTGTTTAGTGTGCTCGTAGTACTTCCAACTAACCGATTCGGTAGCACCTAAGGCTGTTTTAGAAATTTCCTTGTCAGGTGGCAAAGGTGTCAATCCGCATAGGTGTATTTCTTCGACTAAAAAAGCATCGCAAGTTCTGAAAATAGAACCGACATTGTGTTTACTTCTTACATTGTCTAAAACACATACTATAGGTTTTTTTTTAGATTCCTTATATTGTTCTACGCCGACACGATTTAGTTCCGATAATGATAGTTTTCTCATAAATAGCTGATTATATAATGCAAAGTAAATATTTTTTTAACAAGAGAATTAAAAATCGCGTCAAAAATTCAAATTGTTATTATATTTGCATCAAACAATAAAGATGGCAAAGAAAAGTAATAGAGAAAATAACGAATCAATGACTCCGTTGATGAAGCAATACAATAGCATAAAGGCTAAATATCCTGATGCCCTATTGCTATTCAGAGTTGGCGATTTTTACGAAACCTTCGGCAACGATGCCATCATTGCTTCGGAAGTTCTTAACATTGTACTTACCAAACGTGCCAACGGCAGGGCTTCTTCTATTGAGTTAGCGGGATTTCCGCATCATTCGTTAGACACTTATTTGCCGAAACTTGTACGTGCCGGTTACAGAGTTGCTATTTGCGACCAACTTGAAGACCCAAAACTAGCTAAAACCATTGTCAAAAGAGGTGTTACCGAACTTGTTACTCCGGGCGTTTCATATAATGACAAAATATTAGATGCAAAAGAAAATAATTTCTTGGCAGCCGTACACTTACGTAAAGATACTACTGGTATTTCTTTTTTAGATATATCAACAGGCGAATTTTACGTTGCGCAAGGAAGCAACGAATATATTGAAAAACTGCTTCAAACATTTTCGCCTTCGGAAGTTATCTTACAAAAAAATAAACGAAACGAATTTGAGCAACTTTTTGGCAGCAAATTCTACTTCTTTTATTTTGAGGACTGGGTATTCCAGTATGAGTTTTCGTACAATCTGCTAAAAAAACACTTTAAAACAACTTCGCTAAAAGGATTTGGTGTAAACGATTTAAAAGAAGGTATTATAGCCGCCGGAGTTGCGCTGTATTATTTATCGGAGACACATCACGATGAAACGAGTCACATATGCAAAATATCTCGTGTTGAGGAAGACAAATACGTTTGGCTAGACAAATTTACAATAAGAAATTTGGAATTGTTGCCTACAAACAACAAAGAATACAACCATAGTTTACTTGGAATCATCGACTCAACCATAACTCCTATGGGAGCACGATTGCTCAAACGATGGTTGCTTCTGCCTCTGAAAGACAAGACTAAAATTGAGCAGCGACAAAGTATTGTTGATTATATGATAAACAACGATACTTTTAGCGAAAATATAAACAGCAACATAAAACAGATTGGCGATATAGAAAGACTAATAAGCAAGGTAGCCATAGGAAGAGTTAGTCCGCGCGAAATACTGCAACTAAATAAGGCTCTCGTTGCTATTGTTCCTATTAAAGCATTATGCAACAACACTAACGTTGAAGCGTTGGTACAAATAGGCGAAAAGCTTAATCCGTGTAGTAGTATTGCCGAGATGATAGAAAAAAGCATTAAATCTGATGCTCCTGCAGTTGTTAGTAAAGGGAATGTTATACGTTCGGGGGTTTCGGAAGAATTGGACGAACTAAGAAATATTGCCATCTCCGGAAAAGATTACCTTGTTAGTATACAACAACGCGAAATTGCTACTACCGGAATACCATCGCTAAAAATCGGATTCAATAACGTTTTCGGTTATTACTTAGAAGTTACAAACACACACAAAGATAAGGTTCCAAGCACTTGGCAAAGAAAGCAAACTCTTGTTAATGCCGAAAGGTACATCACAGAAGAACTTAAAGAATACGAACAAAAAATTCTGACAGCCGAAGATAAAATCTTAGAATTGGAGCAGCAACTATTTGAAAACGTTGTAAGACAAATTGGGGAATACATTGAGCCTATACAACTTAATGCATATTTAATTTCGCAGTTAGATTGTTTACAATCCTTTGCTCAGAACGCCAAAAAATATAATTATTGTAAACCAACGATAGACAACTCTTTCTCTATTTCGATAACGGAAGGCAGGCATCCTGTAATTGAGCGACATCTTCCACCCGACAATCCGTACATTTCGAACGATGTATTTTTGGATAATCAAACGCAACAAATAATAATTCTTACAGGTCCAAACATGTCGGGTAAATCGGCTTTTTTGCGACAAACCGCACTAATTACACTGATGGCTCAAATAGGAAGCTACGTGCCTGCAAAAGACGCAACAATAGGTATTGTTGATAAAATATTTACCAGAGTTGGAGCATCCGACAATATTTCGTCGGGCGAAAGCACCTTTATGGTCGAGATGAACGAAGCTGCAAGCATACTGAATAATATGTCGAACCGAAGTCTTATACTTTTAGACGAAATCGGTCGTGGTACCAGCACTTACGATGGTATATCGATAGCACGCTCAATAACCGAATATATGCACGAACACCCGTTTTACAAGCCGAAAGTGCTATTTGCAACTCACTACCACGAGCTTAACGAAATTGCCAACAGTTACGAAAGGGTTAAAAACTTTCATGTAGAAGTAAAAGAAATAGGCAAGCAAGTAATCTTTTTGCGAAAGATAAGTGAAGGCGGTAGCGAACACAGCTTTGGTATTCACGTGGCACGCATGGCAGGTATGCCGGAATTAGTGATTAAAAGAGCTGAAGATTTGCTGAAACAATTGGAAAAATTAAGAATTAGCCAGCCCGAAAGTGTTAAAACTAGCGAAAAAAAAGAGCAAAAAGATAGTATTCAGTTAAGTTTTTACCAGATGGAAGACCCGCTTTTGTTGCAAATACGAGACGATATACTTAAAATAGATATCAATACGCTAACTCCAGTGGAAGCTCTGATGAAGCTAAACGAAATTAAAAAATTATTGAAAAATTATTGATTGTTTGAAGTGAAATTTTGCTTATTGCAGGTCTTTTTCATACCATTTTATTTATTCTTATACAACTTAAATTTGAATTGCCTTTGGCTTTTGGCTGTTAGCCGTTGGCTTTTGAAATTGGTGACGAGTGATGAGTGATGAGTGAAGGGTGCAGAGACTCGCCACCAAAGACACCGACCACTGACCACTGACCACCGACCACCGACCACCATTCACCCATCACCAACAAAAAATATTAAAAAATTATTAAATATATTTTGTGTATTACAAAAATCAGCTTATCTTTGCAAAGTTTTAAACAAAAGGCGGAAGTAGCTCAGTTGGTAGAGCACAACCTTGCCAAGGTTGGGGTCGCGAGTTCGAGTCTCGTCTTCCGCTCAAACAAAAAGCGCTGAATATTCAGTGCTTTTTTGTTTTATAGCTTTTTGCTTGATAACAATTTCCCGCTCGCTTTGCAAAAGCGAGCGAGCGACGATTGTACCTTTATAAATAGCCACGCCTTTAAAGGCATGGCTATTAATAAAGACACACGACTCAACTCTCCATTTTCGGCATTTCGGGTTTCGGCTACGCTCAACCACCACAATGACTGAAAATGTCGAGCCTCGAAACAGCCAAGAGCCCCGAAACTTCGGGGCTAATGGCTAAAAGCCATGAAACCTCGTAACTCCTAATAAATCTCCACAAACGCATTACCCAAATTCTCAATAATATCTGAAGCGATTATCGCTTCATAGCCATTTTGAAACGCTGAAATATCACCTGCTCTGCCGTGCAAATATGTAGCTAAAATACAAGCATCTTTCTGGTTATAACCTTGTGCTAAAAGTCCTGCTATCACGCCTGTCAACACATCACCACTACCTCCTGTTGCCATTCCGGGATTGCCGGTAGGATTAAAATAACAATCGCCTTGTGGCGTGCAAACAATACTGTAAGCACCTTTTAGTACGATATATACTTTGTAATTGATACAAAAATCTCGCATCAAATTTATACGCATAAAACTATCGGTGATATCAACATCAACTAGCCGTTGAAACTCTTTAAAATGAGGAGTAAGAATTGAGTTTTCAGGCAGCTTGTTCAACATTTCTCTGTTGCACGACAAAATATTAATTGCATCGGCATCAATAACCATAGGACATTCGACATTACTTAGGCAATAACTTAAAATCTCTTTCTTATCCTTATCAGTTCCAAACCCAGGACCAATAGCAACAGACTGATATTTTTGCAGATTACTATCACCTACTTCAAAGAAATTACTGTCGTGGGTGTTCAAACAAATCACTTCAGGTAAAGCTGTCTGCACAATAGGCAAAGTAGTATCGTTAACCAATGCCGAGACCAATCCCGCACCCGATTTAAGGGCTGCTTTCGACATAAGCAGCAAAGCTCCTGTCATGCCAACGCTGCCGCCAATACATAAACAATGCCCAAAAGTGCCTTTATGGGAAAACCTCTTGCGATGCTTGTACAACTTCTTTAAATCGTCAAATTCGACTAAATTGTAAGGCGTTGTTACGCTATTAACGTAATCTTTATGGATATTGATATCAACAATACTGAAGCTGCCAATGTAATCCTCCGTTTCGGGTATAAAGAAAGCTAATTTTGGAAAAGCAATGGTAAAGGTGTAGTCGGCTTTGATAATATGTGAGTTTTTGTAATCCATAGGTTTATCGGCAAACAAGCCCGAAGGAATATCAATAGAAATAACAATATTATCCAAACTATTGATTTTACCGATAACATCAGCTATTGTGCCATCACTAATAGGTCGAGATAAACCGCTTCCCAACAGGGCATCAATGATGATTGCATCGTCGGGAATATCAGTATTGAGAAAATCGGAATGAGAACCTACATTAACGTCCCTTGGCAAACTATTTATATTTTCGACTAAATCGTCGGAAAAATTATTATGGTTTTCAGGCAAAAACACCTCGACAATTCTTCTGCTAGCGTATAAAATTCTTGCCATAGCAGCACCATCACCGCCATTATTGCCACTTCCGCACACCAAATAAAACTTTTTATCGGTAAAAGTCTCATTATCAATTATTAATTTGGAACAATACCTTGCGGCTCTTTCCATTAAATCAATAGAGCTAATCGGTTCATTTTCAATTGTATATTTGTCGCCTTCGCGGACTTGCTTTGTATCAAGAATAGGTATCATAATATTTTGTTTTGTTAATTTGGTTAATTTGGTTTATCTGTCATTTCAAATTTTAATGTACCTCCCTTACGTATATCTTCGTGGTTTAAAGTATAATCGGAAATCTGTTTTCCATTAATGTAAACGTTTTTTACATAAATATTTTCATCGGATTGATTTTCAACTTCTACTTTAAAAACCTTGCCGTTATTGAGTTTTACAGTTGCATTTTTAACCACAGGACTTCCAATTGCATAGTAACTGCTTCCGGGCAAAACCGGATAAAATCCTAAAGCACTAAAAATGTACCAAGCACTCATTTGACCTACATCATCATTGCCACACAAGCCGTCGAAAGTGGGTTTATACATTGTTTTCAGTATTTCTCTGACTCGTTCTTGCGTTTTATGCTGACTATCAGTCCAATTGTACAAGTACGGGATATGATGTCCGGGTTCGTTGCCGTGAACGTAACCGCCAATTATACCGTGTCGAGTAATATCTTCGTTGTGTTCAAACTGCTCATCTTCAATATACATTGTAAAAACCGTATCCAAATAGCTTTCAAACTTTTGTTTGCCACCCATCATATCAATCATTTTGTTAATATCGTGCGGCACGTATAACCCGTAGTTCCACGCATTGCCTTCAATAAAACCTTGTCCCGACGTATTTGAAGGATCGAAGTTTTCTCTGAAAGTCAAGTCGGACAAGCGTGGACGCATAAAACCGCTAACAGTATCAAACACATTTATAAAATTGTTACTTCTTTTAAGATATTCTTCCTGGACAGCCTTATTGTTAAGACTTTTAGCTATTTCGGAAATACACCAATCGTTGTAGGCAAACTCAAGAGTTTTTGATACGGAAGAATGACTTTTATCGTCGGGAACAAAATTGTATTCTAGGTAATAACCCAAGCCGTCGAAATAAGGAACATTGGCAGTGCTAATAGCAGCTTGTAAAGCCAATTGTTTATCGAAGTTATCGTTGCCTTTGGCGATAGCATCAGCAATGACCGAAACCGCGTGATAACCAATCATACACCAATTTTCGTTTGCATAATGGCTCCAAATCGGCAACATTTTGTGGACACTCTGCTGATAATGAGCCAACATAGATTTTATCATATCTACATTTCGCTCCGGCTGGATAATATTAAACAATGGATGCAAAGCCCGATAAGTATCCCACAATGAAAAAATCGTGTAATTGTCGAAGTCTTCAGCTACATGAATGTTTTGGTCTAAGCCTCTGTACTTTTTATCAACATCTTGATAAATAATCGGTGATAAATATGTGTGGTACAAAGCCGTATAAAAATTGAGTTTGTCTTCATCAGAAATAAACTCCGCATCTATCTTGGATAATTCATCGTTCCATTTCTTTTGCGTTTGATTTTTTATTTCATCAAAATTCCAATTGGGTGCTTCGGTTTGAGCGTTTAGTTTAGCTCCGTCGGTACTAACAGATGACAAAGCAACTTTTATTTCCAAAACCGGGTCGTTTTGCATATCAAATTCAAAAAACGCCTTTATGTTTTTTCCTGCAAATTCCGGAAAATTATTTTCTTGGTCGAAACGTCTGTAAAAGCCCTGATATTGGGTTTTGTCAAACTTTTTGTGTCCGTAATTTATAATCGGCTTTGAAGTCTGAATACTGAAATACACTATGCGAGTCCTTGCCCAACCCTGCGTTTGTCGGTAACCGGTGATAAGAGTATCGTTTTCAACTCTTATAAAAGTCCAAACGTTTTTATCGTCGTGATGATAAACATTGTAAACCATATCTAACACTATACTCGCAGTGTTGCTATTTTTGAAAGTGTATTTATGATATCCAACCCTATCGGTAGCGGTTAGTTGAGCCAAAATTGAGTCGTTTTCAAGAAAAACCTCATAATACCCTGGCGAAGCAAACTCGCTATCGTGGCTGTATTTAGATGCAAATGTGTTGAAATCGGTGGGAGATTTAAAATCGGAGACTTTAATTTTCTTTGTAGTAGGCATAATAAGTACATCGCCTAAGTCGGAATGACCCGTACCGCTGAAATTTGTATGAGCAAAGCCAATAATAGTCGTATCGGCATACTGATATCCGGAGCAATATTTATAAACATCTTTGTTGTAATTCCCCTCGCTATCGTGCATTGGCTCAAAGTGCGTTTGCGGACTCAGCTGCACCATACCAAAAGGAGCCGTAGCACCAGGATATACATGTCCCATTTCGCCTGTGCCTATCAGCGGATCTACAAACTGAGTATAATCAAGTGGTTCAGCATCTTTGATTTTGGTTTGGCACGAACCAAAAGCAAACAAAAACAATATTAAAGTGGCTGCGTAAAGTATAATTTTTATCATATCGAAATATTTTTGTGTTGTTACAAATGTAGTACAATTTTGAAAAAATTATGATAATATAATAAAGATTGTAAGCAATTTATTTGTGTTTTTAGTGTAGTTTTGTAGTCGTTAAACAAAAAAATCACCACAAAACACGTAAGTTTTATACGACATTAACCAAATATAGATATGAGAAAGCTTTTAGTACACATTTTGAGCGATATAAATATATCTATAAAGTCGTTTATGACTCATAAAACCAGATTTATTTTAACAGTATTAATTATTTCGATTGGAATAACTGCTTTAGTCGGAATACTCACTTCAATTGAAGGTTTGCAACATTATCTGACCGAAAATTTTAAATCGATGGGTAGCAATACGCTTACCATCCACAGAAAATGGAGAGATACAAGGGGTAATGTCAAAAAAGAAAAAGGTGATTTGTACCGACGCATAACTTATAAAGAAGCTGTTGAATTTAAAAACAGATTTAGCAGCAATGATCACTTATGCAGTATTTCCAACACATTTTCGGGGACTTCTACCGTACAAAGTAATTTAATCAAAACCAACCCTAATATTTCTGTAATTGGCAGCGACGAAAATTACTTGACAATAAGGGGATACGACTTGTCGGCAGGCAGATTTTTTTCGTCGGAAGAAGCATCTCGCAACAGTTATGTTGTTGTTATTGGTTCGACCATTGCCGACAAACTGTTTTCATCGGCACAAAAATCCTTAAACCAAACCGTAAAAATAGGTTCCACTCCGTACAGAGTCATTGGAGTACTAGAAGATAAAGGAATGTCGATGGGATTTGATATGAACAACATTTGCATTATACCTATCCATAATGCCAGAATTAAATACGAAACCGATAGAACTAGCTACAAAATTGATTTCACAGTCTCAGATGCGACATCAATAGAAAAAGCCGAAGAAGAAGCAACCGGAGTTTTTAGAGTGATTAGAAAAAATAAACCTTCGGAAAGCAACAGCTTTGAAATTGATAAAGGCGACAGCATTTTATCAGACATGAACAAAAACCTGCGAACCATCAGAATTGTCGGGTTGGTCATCAGTATTGTTACTTTGCTTGCATCAGCCATAGCTTTGATGAACATTATGCTGATATCGGTAACCGAACGCACTCACGAAATCGGTTTACGCAAAGCTATCGGTGCTAACAATAACAATATAAGAACTCAATTTTTGTTAGAAGCTGTTATTATTGCACAAATAGGAGCTCTATTGGGAATAGTCTTGGGTGTTGCATTGGGAAATATAATATCTATCTACTTAAAAATTTCGTTTTTCGTGCCTTGGAATTGGATTTTGATAAGTGTTATAGCTGCTTTTATTGTTGCAATAATTTCGGGAATAATACCTGCAAACAAAGCTGCAAGTCTAAATCCAATAGACTCTCTAAGAGCCGAATAAAAACAAATTGTATGTTTTTTATTTCAAAAAAATAAGATTATATTACCTTTGTAGCTTTAAAACACCATTACATTTACTATGTTAGACAAATTACAAGCGATATACGAGCGATTTTTGGATATTGAAAAGCAAATGAGCAATCCTGACGTGATGCAGGATATGAAAACATACATTAAACTTAGCAAAGACCACAAAGACCTTCAACCAATTATAGAAAACTATAAAGTTTACAAAAACATAATAGATTCGATTGAGACGGGAAAATTAATTTTGGAAGAAGAGAAAGACGAGGAGATGCGAGAGTTTGCCAAAACCGAATTGGACGATTTACTGGAAAAGAAGGAAGAATTGGAAGAAGAAATACGTTTACAATTAATCCCCGGCGATCCGCAGGATAGCAAAAATGCTATTGTTGAAATTAGAGCCGGTACAGGTGGAGACGAAGCAAGTATTTTTGCAGGCGACCTTTATCGTATGTACACACGTTACTGCGAAAATAAAGGTTGGGCAGTTAGTACGGTGAGTCTGACCGAAGGTACAATGGGTGGATTTAAAGAAATTATTTTTGACGTTAAAGGTGAAGGTGTTTACGGATTGCTAAAATACGAATCGGGCGTGCATCGTGTGCAGCGTGTGCCTGTTACCGAAACGCAAGGCAGAGTACATACTTCGGCAGCTTCTGTGGCTGTGTTACCCGAAGCCGACGAGTTTGACGTTGAAATTAATCAAAACGATATTAGAAAAGACACATTTTGTTCGTCGGGTCCGGGCGGACAGAGCGTAAATACAACTTACTCGGCTGTGCGACTTACACACATTCCCACAGGTATTGTGGTCTCCATTCAAGATGAAAAATCGCAGATAAGAAACTTGGAAAAAGCCATGACCGTACTGCGTACCAGACTTTACGAACTTGAATACCAAAAATATATGGACGATGTTTCGAAAA
Organism: Lentimicrobiaceae bacterium; assembly: GCA_028697555.1. Lineage (NCBI taxonomy): Bacteria > Pseudomonadati > Bacteroidota > Bacteroidia > Bacteroidales > Lentimicrobiaceae > Lentimicrobiaceae bacterium. The sequence goes on from JAQVEX010000014.1 coordinate 35,087, forward strand.
AGCGTAAGACTATGGTTTCAACCGGCGACCGTTCGGCAAAAATTAGGACTTACAACTATCCGCAAAGTCGTGTAACCGACCATAGGATAAACCTTTCTACCCACGATTTAACTTCATTTATGAGCGGAGAAATTCAAGATTTTATCGATGCACTTCAACTTGCCGAAAACGCCGAAAGACTTAAAGCTGCAGGAGAAGGGGATGAGTGATACGGGTTGCGTGGTGCGGGTTGCGTGGCAATTATCAATTATCAATGAGTAATTATAAATTGTTAATTGCACATCACTCATCACTCATCACTCATCACTCATCACTCATCACTGACCACTGATCACCAACCACTAATCACCAACCACCATAATCAAAGATTAAATTCCATTTTTTTCACTTCAACGCCTTTACTTTCCTGCAAAGCATTTTCCAAATTCAGTCTTTCTTCTTTGTCGCCTTCCAATTCTAATAATATAAGGCGTTTATTGGTTGCTGTTTTGCCGTCGGTTTGATTTAAACCCAGGCGAGTGCGTACGCAACAGCCGTACGAAGTAAAAATTTCTTGTATTTCGCTTATCGAGGTTTTTTCACTATCGATTAGTACTCCTAATATTGTTATGTTATTTGGCATTGTTCTTTATTTTGAAAACGACATATATTTTACTTCAGTTCCGGGTATTGCTTCAAGTTCGTTAATCATACCTTCAAATAAGGTTGTATTATCTACAACGTGCAGAACAATAGTCCCTACTCTACTGCAAATGTTTTCGTTAAGCTCGTGAAAACCCAATCTGCAACGTATTATTTTGTCGTACTTTGTAAGTACGTCTTGAGTTTTGCCGGCTTCCTTAATCCTGTCGTGGATACTAATTCCAACTATTTTGGTTTCGCTATTTTGACTCATTTTTCTTTTTTTTACAAAATTACAAATATTTTTTCCAATTATACTATTAAATTATCGTACTTTTGAAAATCGAAAACTTTTACAAACTATATTTATTATGAAAATTGCTTGTGTGCTTAATGGCTTTTCAAATAATTTTTTCAACACAAAACAAAACGCAAATAAGCCGACTTTTTACTTAATTCCAGATACAACTTTATTGAAAAATAATAAGCCGTTTTTTTATCCGTACTTTACCGAAAACTTGGCTTGTTGCTGCGGAATTATGATTAAAATTAATAAAGTCAGTAAGCATATACCTATAGAATTTGCCAATTCGTACATAGAATCTTACTGCCTTGCTGTTCAGTTTATTGCAACAGATTTGCTTGCCCACAGCATTAATAATAATCTTCCTTATACAAACGCTTTATGTTTCGACAATGCCTTGGCTCTGACCAATTTTGTCGCCGTTGAAAACATTGATACGTTAAACAATGTTACGTTCAGCATGAAAAACAACAGCGAGAATGTTGTAAGTAATTCCATTAAGAATTTGAATTTTGATTTTGCTCAAATAATTTCGTCGCTATCGAAGATAATGACTGTAAAAACCGGTGATTTAATTTTTGTTGGAGATTATGACTCTACCGCTGAAAACATTAAAATTGGAGATAAAATCACCGCATCTACAAGTGATGATGTTTTGAGCTTGGAAACTAGAATAAGGTAGGTTTAGGGAGAGTTACGAGTTGCGGGGTGCGAGTTGCGGGGTGCGGGTAAGTTTTGAGTCAGGAGTTCCGAGTCGTGAGTTCAGAGTTTCGAGTCAGGAGTTATGAGTTAAAAAACTCAATACTCATAACTCAATACTCAAAACTAAAAAAACTATCGTCTCAAATAAATTTTTGTTCCTGGATTGGGTTCTAAACCCGGGCGTATTTTGTTGTATTTGTACAACTTCTTAAGTTTCACACACCTTTCCTGCGAAATTGAGTACATGGTCTCTCCTTCCTTAACTTCGTACATAAAGGTGATGCTTCGGTTGTTTTTTCTTTCCAAATACAAGATTTGTCCTTCGGTGATTTTATCGCTTATCGCCATATCGTTTTGCTTATACACTTGCGAAGCCCATATGTTAAACTCTTTTGCTATACTTTCCCAAGTATCACCTTTTTCGGCAAAAATAAAGGGAACACCGTAGTTTCTGTAAACGTTTCTGCCTGTTTTAGAAATATATGCCACTTGAAAATCTTCAGGGTTTGGCTGAACGTAATTTTCGTAAAATAATATTTTGCCCACATAGTCGGTGAATAACTCTTTATCGTATGTAGGTTCTTCTACAGGATGTTTATGTTCGGATTTATCCTTATCGGTTTCGTGTGAAATATCGGGAGTAACCACAGCACTTTGCCTTGTTTCGTCTTTTTGCAATCCTACCAATTTTTCAAAACTGTACACATTGACTGTATCGTCGAATATCATTAGGTTGTTTTCTTCAATTATACGAATTAAAATATTGGCATAATTCGGATTGGTAGCGTAACCACTAAGTTTTAATCCGTTAGCCCAGCCTTTGTAATCGGTGAGTGGAAGAGCAAACAAATTGCTGTATCTCGAACGCGTTGTAAGAAACAAAGAATGGTCTCTGAAAGATTCGGTTGCGCTTTTGTATTTCCTGAAACATTCGCCTTTTTTATCATCATCGTAGGTGTATGTTTCGCCCAACCAACTTTCGTGACATTTTATTCCAAAATGGTTATTGGCTTCGGTTGCAAGCAGACTTCTACCACTATTGCTTTCTAAAATTCCCTGAGCTAAAGTAATACTTGCAGGAATATTGTACAACAACATTTCGTTAACTGCAATATCTATATATGTTTCGACGTAGTTTTTGTATTCGGGACGAGAAAATTGTTGCGAATGCAAAAAATTGAATTTCACAAACAATACAAATGCAATAAGCAGCAGAGTTTTCTTCATATGTCAGTGTTGTTATCGTTTTTTAGCCTCAATCATAATATTAAGCATTTGTATAGCTGCTTCGGCTATTTTAGTTCCAGGTCCGAAAATAGCGACAGCACCAGCTTTGTACAAAAAGTCATAATCTTGATGTGGAATAACGCCTCCGACAATAACCATAATGTCTTTTCTTCCTAATTTTTCCAACTCTTCAATAACTTGCGGTACAAGTGTTTTATGTCCGGCAGCAAGTGAAGAAACACCAAGAACGTGAACGTCGTTTTCGACCGCTTGTTGAGCTGCTTCAGCCGGAGTTTGGAATAATGGTCCGATATCTACGTCAAAACCTATATCGGCATAGCCTGTAGCAACAACCTTGGCGCCTCTGTCGTGTCCGTCCTGACCCATTTTTGCGACCATAATTCTAGGTCTTCTACCTTCAAGCTCGGCAAACTCGTCGGCGAGCTTGCAGGCTTCTTCAAATTTGTTATCATCAACACTTTCAGATGAATACACACCCGAAATAGAACGAATAACTGCTTTATATCTTCCAAATTCTTCTTCCATAGCATAAGAAATTTCTCCTAAAGTTGCCCTTTTACGCGCAGCTTCAATACTAAGCTCTAATAAGTTACCATTGCCTGTTCTGGCACATTCGGTCAAGTTTTTAAGAGCAATATCAACCTCTTCTTGGTTTCTTTCGGCTTTAAGTTGCTCTAAACGTTTGATTTGAGCTGCTCTAACGGCAGTGTTGTCAACTTCTAAAATATCTAATGGTGTTTCCTTTTCGAGTACGTACTTGTTAACGCCTACTATTGTCTCCTTGTTCGAGTCGATTTTAGCCTGACGACGAGCTGCAGCTTCTTCTATACGCATTTTGGGTATTCCTGTTTCAATAGCTTTAGCCATACCGCCAAGTTCTTCAATTTCTTGTATGTGTTTCCACGCTTTATTGGCAATTTCGTTGGTAAGAGCCTCAACGTAATAAGAGCCACCCCAAGGATCGACTGAGCGACAAACATTGGTTTCTTCTTGAATAAAAATTTGAGTATTACGTGCAATACGTGCCGAAAAGTCGGTTGGTAAAGCAATAGCCTCATCTAATGCGTTTGTGTGCAACGATTGTGTATGTCCCAATGCAGCACCAAGAGCTTCTACACAAGTACGAGCAACATTGTTGTATGGGTCTTGTTCGGTTAAGCTCCAACCCGATGTTTGAGAGTGGGTTCTCAAAGCCATTGATTTGCTCAACTGCGGATCGAATTGTTTAACAATTTTAGCCCAAAGCATTCTGCCGGCGCGCATTTTAGCTATTTCCATAAAATGGTTCATACCTATACCCCAGAAAAACGACAAACGCGGAGCAAATGCATCAATAGGAATACCAGCTTTCAGACCTGCACGAATATACTCCATACCGTCAGCCAAAGTATAAGCAAGCTCAATATCAGCAGTAGCTCCTGCCTCTTGCATGTGATAGCCGCTAATACTAATAGAATTGAATTTCTTCATGTGTTTGGATGTAAATTCAAAAATATCGGCTATAATTTTCATACTTGGCATTGGTGGGTAAATGTAAGTATTACGCACCATAAATTCCTTTAAAATGTCGTTTTGTATGGTTCCGGTTAGTTTATCCATGCTAACGCCTTGTTCTTCGGCAGCAACGATATAAAACGCCAATATTGGCAGAACTGCACCGTTCATTGTCATCGAAACAGACATTTGGTCTAATGGAATTTGGTCGAAAAGTATTTTCATGTCCAAAATCGAATCGATAGCCACGCCTGCTTTACCTACGTCACCCACAACTCTTTCGTGGTCGGAATCGTAACCTCTGTGAGTAGCCAAGTCGAATGCAACCGATAAACCTTTTTGTCCAGCTGCTAAGTTACGTCTGTAAAAAGCGTTGGACTCTTCGGCTGTTGAAAATCCGGCATATTGTCTGATTGTCCATGGTCTCATTACGTACATAGTACTGTACGGTCCTCTTAAAAATGGCGGAATACCGGCAGCATAGTCTAAATGCTTGAAATCTTTAATATCATCAATATTGTAAAAAGATTTAACCGGAATTTGCTCATTGGTTACAAATTTGGTTTCTGCTTTATTGTTGCCCGAAGGGCTATATTTTTTATTTATATCTATTTTCTTGAAATCAGGTCTCATAATTTCATTTTTTAAAAGTCCAACTTGTTTTGAATTTCCTCCAGGGTTTTATAAACGTTAGCTCTAACGTGAATAAACTCGTCGATGCCTGCGTTTTTAAGCATTTCAATATGCTCTTTCGGGTAACCTGCAAGAATAAATAAAGCATCGGGATATTTAGCTTTAATTCCGTCGATAATTGGTTTTGTAACTTGCGGATATTCATCGTCGGAACTGCAAACAACGTAAACGTCGGCTTTTGTTTTCAATGCTTCGTCTATGGCTTCGTCAACATTATCAAATCCGTTGTTATCGAATATTTGGAAACCTGCACAGCCTAAGAAGTTGGTGCTGAACATTGCACGAGCTTTACGCATGGTCAAGTTGCCGACATTAACAAGATACGCCGATGGTCGAACTCCTCTTAGTTGTGTAACCATTTCTGCTCTGAAACGAAGTTCATCAAATTGCTCGGAACCGGCAACAAATGTTATGTTTTGACTTAATAATTCATCATCTTCGAAATCGAAATCGTCTTCGTCTAAATCTTCTTCAAGCTCATCGTCAACAATATCGTCATCTTCGGCGTAGTATTCCTCTTCGTTGAGAGAATCCAAATCTTCCGATTCGAGAATTTTGTCAAGCATAGTTTCGTCCAAATTCGGGTATTGGTTTGTACCAACCAATATGGTTTTTCTGGTCGCAACGTCTTCTTTTCGTTTTTGTCCACCTTCTTCCAACCATTTTTGAACAATGCCTTTATCAATAGACTCAATCATTCCGCCATTATCTTCAATATGAAGAAAGATTTCCCAGGCTTTATTAATTATTTTATTTGTAAGCACTTCAATGTAATAAGCTCCTGCCGATGGGTCGGCAACTTTATCCAAATGAGCTTCTTCTTTTAAAATTATTTGCTGATTGCGTGCAATGCGATACGAAAATTCGTCGGGTGGACTTATAAGTTCGTCGTACGGATTTACCGATAATGACTGACAACCGCCAATAACTGCTGACATTGCCGCAGTCGTGGTACGTAGCATATTAACATGAGCATCGTATAAGGTTAAATTCCATTTGGAAGTAACAGCATGGGCAAACAATTTGCACGAATTTTCATTTTGCGGATTGTAAGCATTAATGATATTAGCCCACAAATGACGAGCTGCTCTGAACTTAGCTATCTGCGGGAAATAATCAGGTCCTGCAGAAAAAGAAATCATAATTCGGGGAGCAATATCATCAATTTTAAAACCTCGTTTTATAAGCACTTGAATTACGCTAACTGCCGAAGAAAAACTCAGGGCTAACTCTTGTGAAATATTAGCTCCTGCTGAGTTGTATCCTAAAGCATTGATAGAAACAGGTTTGAAATCAGCTCCGAAATCTTTGGTAAGTTCAAACAACTTAGTAATCTCATCTTCAAACATTGGCTCCGATTCGGCTACATTTCCTACAAATAAAACATCAAAAACAGGGTCGTATTCCAATCCGCCTTTTACATCGGATAGTTTGATGTTATTTTTGGCAAGATAGCTTTTGTAAATACCGATAAACTCGTTGACATCAACTACATCGTTGAAGTAAATGTATTTTTGGGTAACATCAATGTTTTTTAGTAGTTTTTCCAAATCATCGGAATTTGAAACCGACATTACCGACAATGAGACCGCATCGGCACCTTTGCTCAGATGGTCAACAGCTGTAGCATTGGCTTCTTCAATAATTTCGGTTTCTATTTCCTGTCTGATAATCCATTTGTTTCCTGATTTGGAAACGGAACGCGTATATGGGAAATCTCCGGGATTTAACTTGACAGAAGACAAGTTTTCTATATCTTCTTTTCTGTAATACGGGTTCAAATCAAACCCTTCATCTGTTTTCCATACAAGGCGCTTATTGTAGTCGGCACCTTTTAAATCGACATTAATTATTTCCTCCCATTCTTCGGTTGAAGTTGGTGGAAATTCTGCAAATAAATTATTGTTTTTATCCATATTTATAACTTATTCTTTTTTAAAGTTTTTATAACTGTGCAAAAGTAAACAATTACTCTTAACAAACGAGTAGTTTTATTTTTCTATTTGTTGTTTGTTTGCTTCATCTTCTAATATTTGTTCGGCTCTCGCCAAAGCTTCGGGGAATGATGGTTTAACATTTTGCTTGCCAACCATAAACAACAATCTGGATTTATTGAGTTCTTCTAAGATTTTACTATCGGTAACGCCCGACAATATTACTCTACCTTCGTTTCTTTGAATATATTTGGTAACTTCTTTAAGCACTCTTGTTCCGCTTCCGTCAATTAGGTGGACATTACGCATACGTATTATAAGCACTTTGGGAGTTCGTTCTATTTGCCTGATTGCATCTCTAAACTTGTACGCAGCACCGAAAAACAATGGTCCGTTGATTTCATAGACCAAAACACCTTTCGGCACCTCAAATTTAGTAAGAGCAAGTGGATCGTCGACTTCATCTTCAATATCGACAAAATCAAGATTTTGAACATCGGTGTTTTTAATTGAATCACGTAGGAATAAGAAGATCGCCAAAATCATACCAACCTCAATAGCCATAACCAAATCGACTACAACGGTTAGTACAAAGGTTATAACCAAAATGAGCATGTCGGAGCGTTGCCCTCTGGCAATGGAAACAAAGTTTCGCCACTCACTCATATTGTAGGAAACAATAATAAGTATTCCGGCAAGGGTAGCCATTGGTATATAGCTAACAGTTTTTCCAAGAAACAATATTACCATCAGAACAAAAATAGCATGAGTAATACCTGCGATTGGTGTTCTACCGCCGTTTTTAACGTTAGCTGCTGTGCGAGCCATTGCTCCGGTTGCAGGAATACCGCCGAAAATTGCCGAACCGATATTGGCAAAACCCTGTCCGACCAATTCCATATTGGAATTATGATTTTTACCAATCATACCGTCGGCAACAACAGCCGACAACAAGGATTCTATACCGCCTAATAAAGCAATAGCAAAAGCCGAATTGACCAAACTTTGAAAAGTTACCCAATCGATATTGGGAATTATAGGTTTTGGGAAAACTGCATTTAATTCGCCAAAACTTGAACCAATAGTTGCTACCGGAATTTTAAAAATGTAAACCAAAAGCGTTGAAATTATAATAACTATCAGTGGAGCCGGTATTTTTTTGGTGTATTTATTCCAAAAAACCTGAAACAAAATAGCAAATAACCCCAAGCCTAAAGCGTAAAAATTAACATTTTCTATATTGCTGAAAAACATTTGCCACTTGCTAACAAAGTCGGCAGGCACTTTTTCGATACCTAAACCTAAAAAGTCGTTTATTTGTGAAGAAAAAATTATAAGAGCAATTCCGGAAGTAAATCCTACAATTAAAGGATAAGGAATAAATTTGATTATACTTCCCAAACGCGCAAATCCCATGGCAACCAACATAATACCAGCCATAAAAGTAGCCACTATAAGTGCATCAACTCCATGCTGACTTACAATACCGTAAACAATAACGATGAATGCTCCGGTAGGTCCACCTATTTGCACACGGCTTCCGCCCAAAAACGAAATCAGAAATCCGGCAACAACTGCCGTCACCAAGCCTCTATCGGGCGAAACACCCGAAGCAATTGCAAAAGCAATAGCCAATGGCAAAGCTATTATTCCTACTATTATCCCTGCAAAGATGTCTTGTTTGATACGGTCTTTGCTGTACGGAAACAACCTGAAAAATTTAGGTGTAAATTCCCTGCGAAATTCTTTCAATTTATTTTCCATTACCAATATTTATTAGAATTGGCAAATGTAAGGAATTTGTAGAAATAAAAAATCTATTATTTCTTAAAAACGAACTGAACTGTTTGTTGATATCACTAAACAAAGTATTGAGTAATTAGTGTGGGCTATGGTAGCCGTTAGCCGTTAGCCGTTAGCCGTTAGCCGTTAGCCATTTGCAATAGTCAAACTCAGCCAAGAGCCAAGAGCCAACGGCTAACAGCCAACAGCCATCTAATACTTTAATTGCACCTATATATAACATTTTATCTTAAGTGTTGCATTTTGAGAAAATACAAATTCCATGCAGACAAATATTAAACATAAGGTTGCAAAAAAGTTTTTCATACTATTCGAGTTTTAGATATTGTTTTAATGTTTCAACATATTCTTCAAAAGCCTCAACTCCTTTTGGTGTAATTTGGCACACAGTGCGGGTTCGTTTTCCTACAAAACCCCTTTCAACTTCAATATAACCCGCTTCACTCAATTTATCTATTTGCACACTTAAATTTCCAGATGTTGACTTAGTTTGCTCTTTCAAATAATTAAAATCGGCTTCTTCTACAGATAGCAATATTGACATAATTGCCAACCTGAGTTCAGAATGAAGTAAGGGGTCAAGCTGTTTAAACATTTTTTTTACCTTTCCAATTTAAAATATGTCCGGGAATTATCATCATTACTAAAAAGATAAGCGCGAAAACAAGAATCGATTCATATCCTTTTATAATCAAACATAAAAAAGAGAGAAAAATACAAGCAAACCCCGAAAAAATAAGAGGCTTAAATTTTATAATCAACCCTGTTATGGCAGTTCCGCTTCCCATCATTAATGCCACGATGAAAAGGATAGGTATGTACCAGAAAAATATTGCCGATGCAGATATGACAACTCCTCCTATTCCAAATACAATCCAAACATAGCCTATAATTCTATCAATATAAGTCTTCACACCTTTTTCACTTTTGCGCATTGTTAGCATAAAAAGCGGAAAACCAATAATAGGAATTAGAAACCATAAATAGTTCCAATAATAGTTTCCGGTTGTTTTGAGAGCAAACCAAACTGCCAGCGAAACAAGTACAGTTGTATAACCCCATACAAGAAACGGCATTCCGTTTCCTTTTTCAATACGTTGTTGCGTATTTCTAATCATTTGCGAAATGAGCTCTAAGCTCTCTTTTTCATTAAATTGTTTTTCTTCCATAGTTGTAATTTTTTAATGGTTTATAAATTATTATTTTGCAAAGATAAATCAGTTTACATTATAAACCAATTTATTTTCAAAATATTTTTAATCTTTTTTTAAAAATACTAGATTTAATCGGTGATACAGCTATGAAAAAATTTTTATAATTTAAATAGGTCAGGACTAACAATCAGACTTAAATAAAAGTGCCTACCAATAGCATCAACGCCGGAGCCGTGTACTCTGTAGGCAGAATTAAAAACATTGCCTACTCCACCTGAAATGGTGAAAAACTTGTAATTGTAGGTAGTTTTAAAATCGGCACAAATCCATCCTGGAGTTCCGCTATTATTTATACGATTGTCGGCTAAGTCGCCACTACTTAATCTGGTTTGCTTTGCTGCAGCAGAAACTATCGTTTCAAATATTAGATTTTTAATAGGTCTATAGTTAATACTAAATGTTGCAAAAAAAGGAGGAATACGTCTGAGAGGTTCGTTTTTAGAAATATTTTGCCCGTGAGTATATGTGAAATTAGAATAGATTTCCACTTTTTTGCTTGCCAAATATTCAAACTCAAATTCTAAACCTTTAATTACGGCTTTTTGCGAATTTTCTCGTTTATATATTTTAAATCCGTCAATTGAATCTAATCCGTTGTATGTGGATTTTACATTAGTTATCAAATCGGTTAAATTATTATGATAGGCACTAATAGCTAGTCTGATTCCATCGGCTGAATAGCGAAGTATAATTTCCTTGTTTAATGATTTTTCGGGATGTAAATTAATATTAGGCACTTCGTATCTGTAGTCGGCTATACCGAAGCTGGCAACATCGTTTATGTTGGGTGCTCTAAAAGTTGAATTTACATTAAAAGCCAACGTATAATTTTCGGCAAATTTGTATGATGCTCCGACTAATCCGGTAAGTGCATCAGGTTTTATTGTAGGATTTCCGAAAGTTGAATCTGAAACATTGATTGCAAAAAATCCATATCGTAGTCCTGCATCTATTTGTAATCGGTTCAGATTGAACTTATGCAATGAAAACAAAGCCGGGCTCGACATGTTGGAGTTGTCGGGATAAAGTCCTCGTAATTTAAGTTTAGTATCGTTCAGAATGTCATTTTTATATGCAACACTATTTACATAATCGTAGTACACTTCAACTCCGGTAAGGGTTTTCCAAAACGAATTTATTATTGTGGTGTTTTCGGCAGTAAAGCCAAAGGTTTTTACGTCATCGAGCTCGTTATTTGAAAAATTGCTTTCGTTTTTTCTCTTCAATCTTTCTTCAATGGATCGCTGAACTGATAAGGTAACATTAATTTTATTGAACAACTTATTATCCGACTCCACATCCCACTTTAAATAAGCAAGATTCCTCAACTGTGGCGAAAAATTGTAATACATGTAATTTTCGAGATGCACTTTGTGATAAAGCGGCACATCTTTTTGAACATGTCTTTGAACAGCCAAAGTAAAAATAGAGTTATCACTTGTTTTATATTTAATTTTTGCATTTATAGCGTACTCGCTGTAATTGGTCGGGCTGAGCTTTCCGATAGAACCGCCTGCCACGATATCGCCAATATTTCTGTAGGTGAAGCCTACGTTTGCTGCGATGTTTTTGTCAGCAATTTTTGCCGAAATATTTCCGTTTTTTTCCATGCTGCTGCTAACAATCTTCGAATAAGCCTCAAAACCCAATTTTGTTCCGCCATTGCTAAATTCCGGTTCAATTGTGTAAAGACAAATTGTTCCGCCAATTGCATCGCTGCCATACTGCACCGACCCCGAACCTTTGAGAATCTCTACATTCTGAAGCATAAGAGCATCAACTGTGGCAAGGTATTGATTAGGTCCCGACCTAAAAGTCGCATTGTTGAGTCTAATCCCATCAATAACAATAAGTGTTTGGTAGCCCGTAAGTCCTCTAACAAACGGAGAACCTGCCCCATAATTCGTTTTTTGCATCCAAACACCGGCTAACTGCCCAACCGCATCGGGTAAAGACATTGGCGACATGCTCAATATTTCACTCCTTTTACAATCTACTATACTGAATGAAGAATTATCTCTTAATTCTTGCATCTTATTGGCTGTAACAACCACTTCAGGTATGTTTATTGTGTCGGTCGGGCTCGCTTCAAGTTTGCCAGTTACAATTAACAAAATAACAAATAGAACAAATTTACTCGTACTTGTGCATCTCATTAATATCGTCTAATTTAGGAGAATTACTAAGTTCTTTCCAATCAAAATTTTCGTCAAAAGGTGTAAGTGCTTTCTGCGGGTCAAAACATCTTGGATCAACCGCAATAGCATTGTAAGGTGTATAATCCGGTTCGGAAATAAACATATCGGACAAGTCCGTCGCACCTGCATCGTACTGATTTAGGTAAGGTAAGCCCAAAATATTCCAAAATGTTTTAAAAATACTACCAAAACTGTTATGCACATGACTTACATATCCTTTTTTTGCGTAAGGCGAAATAACCATAAGCAAACTACGATGAGCATCAACATGGTCTCTTCCGTCTTGAGCGTCATCTTCAGTTATGAATATCGCCATATTCTTCCAATATGGTGTTGACGAAAGGAACTGAATAATACGTCCT